>DAIDIX010000001.1:0-22640 GCA_027451645.1 Candidatus Dormiibacterota bacterium
CCATCAACAGTGGAGGAGATCCGTTAGCCGAGAGCACATCTCACCATACTTGTCCCAAGCGACTATGTCGGTACGCTCATGGAGCTCTGCCAGGACAGGAGAGCGGAGTTCCAGACAATGGGATATCAGCCAGGTGGACGTGTGGCACTCGAGTACGACATTCCGCTTGGCGAGATCATTCACGACTTCTACGACCAGCTGAAGTCGCGGAGCCGCGGATACGCATCGATGGATTATGAGGTGACGGGTTTCCGGGCAGCCCACCTTGTGAAGCTCGACATCCTCGTGAACGGATCGAAGGTCGATGCGCTTTCTGTCATCGTCCATCGTGACAAGGCGAGGGAGTATGGAAAGAAGCTCACAGCACGGCTCAAGGGAATCATTCCACGCCAGCTGTTTGAGGTGCCTCTCCAGGCTGCAATTGGTGGAAACATCATCGCACGGGAAACGATTCCTGCAATGCGCAAGGACGTTCTTGCAAAATGTTATGGAGGGGACATTACGCGGAAGAGGAAACTCCTCGAGAAGCAGAAGGAAGGAAAGAAGCGGATGAAGCGGGTGGGAAATGTCGAGATCCCGCAGGAAGCGTTTCTCTCAGTATTAAGGGTGGAGGACTGATGGCACGATCTCGCGAGGCATACAAGAGGCGACAGAAGAAGCAGCAGCGATACGGTGCAGGACGGGCAGAGATCCTTCCTGAAGAGCGAGGAGAAGGAAAGAAGGAGTCTGTACGGCCACGTCAGCCAATGGTGGTGTGGTCATCGACATCGATGGGTGTCATGGTCATTGCAATGGGCCTCATTGAGATACCTGCTGGCCTCGCATGGGGACTTGTTGCCCATCTCAATCCCCTCGATGCAATCCTCCCGCTTCCCTGGATACCGGTCCTCATAGGCGCAATTCTTGCCATGGTTGTCACAAACCAGATGGTGCGGCCAAACCCTGGCATACGCTTCATTGATGCCATTGCAGTGGGGTGTGTCACAACGGTTGCCATCACCATTCTCCAGATGGGAGCACTTGATGGAGCAGGCAAGCTCTTCGGGAGCCATGCTCCATCCATGGTCGAGGTCTATGGCATCTTTGCCGTCTCAGTGCTCCTGTCATATCTCGTGACATATCTTGTCGTACCGGGGATGTACCGTCTTCTTGCCCGCACTTCAGGTGCATCGAGCGGTGCGAAAAAGTAGATTCGCACTTACGCACCCGCTTCCACTAGCAGGCGAGTACTCGCCGCTGCAGCTGACACCTCTTGGGAAGAAGATTCCCGACTGCAGTGCCCTCTACATCCACATACCGTTCTGTGAGCACCGGTGCTCGTATTGTGACTTCACTGCGATCGGCGGGAGTGCACGGTCAAGAGAGTACATGGAGGCGCTCCGCACAGAGATTGCACTCTGGGCAAGGGCAGTTGGCCAGGTGGAGCTTCGGACAATCTTCATTGGTGGTGGAACGCCAAGTTTTGTCAATCCACGTGAGATCCATGATCTGCTCGATGCATGCAGAAGGGAATTTGCGTTTGCTCCGGACATTGAGATCACGATGGAGGCAAACCCATCTAGCACTACGTACGAGCGTGCCTCCATATGGCGTGATGGAGGAGTGAACCGTCTCAGCATGGGCATTCAGAGCTTCGATGATGGAGTGCTGAGGCGCCTTGGCCGTGTCCATTCAGCAGTCCGTGCACGGGAAGCCTACGAAGCAGTCCGGCGAGCAGGCTTCACATCAGTGAATGGTGATTTCATTGGGGGAGTCTGGGGAAGCTCACGGGAGGTGTGGAGAGCATCACTCGCTGAAGCAGTCCGTCTCGGATTCGACCACCTCTCCTGCTATGAGCTCATTGTTGAGGAGTCGACACCACTGTACGGGCTGGTGAACCGTGGCGAGATTTCCCTTCGGGAGGAGGAGGATCTCACTCGCGAGGCTGTGGAAACGAGAGAACTTCTAACTGCTGCAGGGTACAGGCAGTATGAGGTGAGCAACTTCGCAAAGCCTGGACACGAATGCCGTCACAATCTTGTGTACTGGCATGGAGAGGCATATCTGGCGTGCGGAGTTGGCAGTCATGGATATATCGGAAGGGATGGAGCTCAGGTGGTCAGCACGCCCCCAGAGGGGAGTGTGGGATGCAGGTTCTGGCATGTCGAGGGAATTGGTGCATACATCGATGCCCTCGCAAGTGGCAGAATACCGCTTCGTGGATGGGAGTGGATCACAGGGCATGAGCAGTGGATGGAACGGATCATGCTCCAGCTCCGCTGTCCTGAGGGTGTGGATCGCACTGTTCTCGAACCGTCTGCAGTTGCCCCCTTCGTTGCAGAAGGTCTTCTCCAGTATCAGGAGGATAGGGTCGTTCCCACTGATCGTGGAATGCTTGTGCTGAACGGGATTATCGAGGAGCTCGTGGAGCATCCACCGTCAACTGTTGCCAACGCGTAACGATGTAACACGGCTGAAAAGTGTTGCCGACTTATGGGTCACAATCGGAAACTTGCCTAGAAGTTTTCCGAGGGTTCGGTCACTATGGCGTTAATGGAACACGTACGCATACACCAGCCACCTCCAGATGCCCTCATTGCGGAACTTGTCCGTGCCGGGCTCTCACCGGACACTGTCATGTCCATGGAGCGCTGGAAGGCAGTGGAAATTCTCGAGCTTCTCCGGAATGATGTCACTGATGCAGTTCAGCATCACCATTCCTATTTGGGAGATCGTGGTACAATTTAGCACTTAGAAGGGGTGAGTGCTAAACATGAGCGATCCATACGAGAACATCCTGCGTATCAGTCGGGGACATCTTCGCAACCATCTCGATGAGCGGAAGCATCAGATCCTCGAGACTGTCGTTGTTGACTACACGAGGACCCATGTCCCAGTCGGGTCACAGCTTGTTGCTGCGCATCTTGCTGCATGGTCCTCTGCCACGATCCGGAACGAGCTTGCGAACCTTGTGGAGGATGGATATCTCATCCAGCCGCACACTTCGTCAGGCAGGGTGCCCTCGGATCAGGGGTATCGGTACTATGTGAACTTCATCATGGAGGAGGAGCCGATTTCAGCTGAGGTGAAGCTCTCGATCGACAGGTGTTTCCGTCCTTCGCTCCATTCGCTTGACGAGCTCCTGGAAAGTGCAGCTGAAGCGCTTGCAACAGCAACAGAGGCAGTGGGAATCATTGCCTGTCCACAGGTGAGCATGTCGCGCATAAAGCATCTTGATCTTGTGGAGCTTGAAGAACCGGGAAAGGCACTCCTCCTTGTCGTTCTTGATGGCAATGTCGTCCGTGAACGGGTGATCGCCCTTCCCGGGGATGTGGATCAGGAAGGGCTCTCTGAGCTCGCTCTTGACCTTGCACGATCCGTACGGGGACTCAGTGTCCATGAGATACCTTCCCGGGTTCCCGTGAATCCGGTATCAGGCATGTCGGAAGGCGATGGCATCCGCGCTGCAGTGCTTGGAGAACTCGCTGGTTTTCTCCATGATCTCGATGCTGAGCGTGGACACTGGGTCATCCATGATGGTGTGCGCAACCTCCTCAGGCAGCCAGAGTTTGATGACATTGCGAAGCTTGGCCAGGTCATGGAGGTTCTTGAGGAAGAGCAGATCATAGCCAAGCTTCTGGAGGACATTGACAGGGATGCCAGGAAGATTCCTGGAGTGCGGATCATCATTGGACGGGAGAATGAGGTTGAGCAGCTCACCCACTGCAGTCTTGTCTTCACCTCCTTCCGCATCGATTCTTCCCGCTTCGGTACTATCGGCATTCTTGGTCCTACCCGGATGTATTATTCTCAAGTCGCACCTCGGGTGAGGTATGTTGCACAGCGGGTGGAAACGAGTATTCACGAACAGATTGGGTAAGAGATTCGTATGGCACGACACAGCGACGATACGGAAGCAGAACTGCAGTCTGCAGCGAAGGACATGCCTTCAAAGGAAGAAGGAGCAATGGAGCTTTCTCCAGCTGCAGCCCGTCTCATCGATCAGGTTGGGCATGGAGAGCTCGCAGAGCAGTATGTCCGACTTGCAGCAGATTTTGACAACTACCGCAGGCGTACTCTCCATGAGCTCGATGAGCGGAGACGGAGCGGTATTGAGCATGCCATCATGGCTCTCCTCCCCGTGCTCGACAATCTTCGTCGTGCAGTGGATCATGCAGCAGAGGATGACTCGACGCCAGCAGCCTTTCTTGAGGGACTCCGGATGGTCATGAAAGGGTTTGAGGACGGCCTCAATGAACTTGGAATTGAGGCTATTGCAACAGAAGGAGAACCGTTTGATCCAACCCTTCATGAGGCAATCCTGAGCGAGGAGTCAAAGGAAGTGGACAGGGAGATGGGTGTTGGGGAGCTGCAGCGTGGCTACCGCTATCAGGACCATGTTCTCAGGCCAGCGTTGGTACGGGTGGCATATCCTGCACTTGCAGCATCCCCTGCATCGGGCACGAAAACCACTGCTGCTCCAGATTCGTCCGATGACGCATCATGACGATGCATACTGCAGCCGGGTGATTGAGGAGAGAGGGCATGGCGACAGCGAAGCGCGATTACTATGAGGTGCTTGGGGTTGCGAAGAGTGCAAGCCAGGAGGAGCTCAAAAAGGCATATCGCAGGCTTGCCATGCAGTACCATCCGGATCGCAACCAGGGTGATACTGAGGCTGAGGAGAAGTTCAAGGAAATTGGGGAAGCGTACTCTGTTCTCAGCGATCCCGAGAAGCGCCAGCGGTATGACACGTATGGACATGCTGGTGCGGAGATGCCTGACTTTGGGTCGTTCTCCTTCGATTCCGCATTTGATCTCTTCGACATGTTCTTTGGCGGTGGCAGGGGCAGGAACCGCTCTGGACCGCAGCAGGGACATGACCTCCGCATGGACATCGAAGTGAACTTCGATGAGGTGGTGACTGGCGCTACCCGCACGATTGAGGTGCCAAAGGCTGGCACATGTGAAACCTGTGCAGGAAGCGGATGCGCACCCGGCACATCGCCTGTCACCTGTTCCAACTGCCATGGCACTGGTCAGGTACAGAGGGTTGTGCAGTCCATCTTCGGACAGATGGCGACTGTGACAACCTGCCCAAACTGTCGAGGTGAGGGGAAGTCAATCCCCAATCCGTGTCCAACCTGCCGTGGACAGGGCAGGGTCGATGTGAAAAAGACGATTGAAGTCACCATACCAGCTGGAGTCGATGAGGACATCACAGTTCGTGTGCCTGGCGAAGGCGAGGCTGGCCTCAAGGGTGGACCACCAGGCGATCTCTACATCGGCTTCCGCATTGCTCCCCATGCCTACTTTACGAGGCGGAAACAGGATGTCATCTATGAACTCCCCATCTCGATTGCACAGGCTGTTCTTGGAGATGCCATAACTGTCCCCACTGTGACAGGCACACACACGGTCGAGGTGAAACCGGGAACCCAGCATGGCTCCATCATCAAGATTGCCGGCATGGGGATTCCCCATGTCCGTACAGGTCGGAGGGGTGACCAGATCTGTGTTGTGCGCATTGTGGTTCCAACGAAGCTCACACCGAAAGAGCGAGAGATCTATGAGCAGCTCGGCGGTCGGACCGGCGAGCCAGCTCCCGTCAAGAAGGGATTCTTTGACCATCTGAAGGATGCCTTCAGGGCGTAGCATTTCCATGTTTTACCCCTCCTTGTGGGTGGGTACATGTAACGGTGCACAGACACACAGTGCATCAGATTCCACCATCTGAAATGGGAGGTAGATACATGACACTCATACGCTGGAACCCGTGGACAGATCTCACATCGCTGCAGGACCAGATGGATCAGCTCATGACCCAGGTGTTCGGCAGTGATGTCCGCATGCCGGAAAGCAGCCCCAGCCTCATGACACTTCCAGTAGATGTCCGCCAGACAGACACGGAATTCATTGTCGAGGCCTCGATTCCTGGATTCAAGCCGGAGGATGTCGAGATTACTGTCGACAACGGCGTTCTCACGATTGAGGGAGAGATGCAGGAGGAGAAGGAAGAGAAGAAGGGCGAGTACGTTCGCCGTGAGCGCCGAAGGGGATCATTCTCTCGGACACTCCAGCTTCCCTCCGAGGTACGTGAGGAAGATGTTCGCGCTACCTTTGAGAATGGCATTCTCACAGTGGAACTCCCACGCCAGGAGAAGGCTCATCCAAAGCGTGTCCCTGTGACTGTGAATGGCAAGGCCATTACATCAGGTACTGCGAAGAAGAGCTCGTAACCAGCTGGATTCGTAGAAACGGGGTGATGCACAGCCAAGTGCGTTGCCCCGTTTTCCGTGTCAGGGTGCAGTCTCAGCCGGGAGGCCAGCTCATCTGTCGTCCACCGAGAAGGTGGATGTGGAGGTGGTCGACAGTCTGTCCTCCATTCTTCCCGATATTGGACACGATCCGGTAGCCATCGGTCTCAAGATGGTGTTCTGTAGCGAGCTTCTGCACGAGACTGAACAGTGAATGGAGCAGGCCCGCATGTGAGGACTCGACGTCATGCATGCTGCGGATGTGTTCCTTCGGAATGACGAGAATATGGATAGGAGCCTGGGGATTGAGATCCCAGATTGCAATGCACTCCTCGTTCTCTCCAGCAAACCGGGCGGGAAGATCATGCTCGATGATGGAGCAGAAGATGCAGGAGATGTTCGTCATTGCGGGGTAGCTCCACGTAGTGCGGTTCCAGTTGATTGCGTGATGGTGACCGGACTGATTGTACCTATCGTGAGCGTGTCTGTGAACGGAATGCGTACTTCATGGTATGTCTCTGCAATGCCGATCCACTCGGCTCCATCCTGCATGAGCCAGGCAGGATGGAGCCGGGAGCCGACAAATCGGTCATGCTCAGCACTGCCAGTTTCTGCAGCAAGCTGCCTGAGCTCTGCACTCCTTCGTCGAGCAGTATGGACGGGAATCTGGTCAGGAAGTGCTGCAGCTGGGGTTCCGGGCCGTGGCGAGTAGCGGAACACATGTGCCTTGAGAAACTGTGCATCCCGGATGAGGTCGCACGTATCTTGATGGTCACGTTCCGTCTCCCCGGGAAAGGACGTCATGATGTCCGTCGTGACAGTCGTTTCAGGCCGGAGGTGCCGGAGTGCTTCCACTACTCTGAGAAACTGGCTCCTCCGGTATCCCCGATGCATGGCCTTGAGAATGGCATCGCTGCCACTCTGCAGGGGGATGTGCCAGTGGGGACAGAAGCGTTCATTCGCATTGAGTGCTACGACATCATCAGTGATGTCGTTTGCATTGATGCTGCTGAGCCTGATTCGCATGTCAGGGATTGCGCTCCAGATGCTTCTCACAAGCTCAGGCAGGGTCGAGCCAGAGTCTCTCCCGTATGATCCAAGATCCACACCCGTGAGCACGCATTCACGGTGTCCACGGGAAGCGGCAGCACGAGCATCGTCGAGAATGTCAGGGAGCGATCTGCTCCGGGATGCACCCCGAGCACTCCAGACTGAGCAGTAGGTGCACCTGTGTCTGCACCCATCCTGAACCTTGATGAATGCACGGCCACGCCGTAGGGGGAGTGCAGGATTCTCTGCTTCAGGAATCTCCATCGAGTCAGCATGCAGCAGTGTGGAGCGGATATATGTTGCAATGCTGTCCTTGTCACTGTTGGAAAATACTGCATCGATGCCGAGCGGGTGTCGTGTGGGTGTGGGCGCTGCAAGATAGAAGTTGGGATTCCCGTCGACACTGCATCCTGTAACTATGAGGTGGCTCTCGGGATTCTGCCTTCGCAGGTGCTGGATGCGCTGACGGCTTGTGGCATCAGCCTGAAGGGTGACAGTGCAGGTATTCACCACGACAACATCTGCTGGTGCATCTTCTTCGACGATGTCGCAGCCTGATGCAGCAAGTGCACTTGCGAGCGACTCCATCTCAGCATAGTTCACCTTGCATCCAAGGCTTGTGAGGCTGATTCTGAGAGGATCATTCATGGTGGACATCATGCTGGTGGAGTGGAAAAAGCACTGTAGTGGTCCTGCACAAGTGCTGCACTGATGATTCCAGCATACTGCGCCCTGAATGTCCGGGGTCCGAGATGAGCTACAGCAAATCCTGCTGTATCCAACTGACTCCGCTCCTGCTCAGTAAAGCCTCCTTCTGGACCTATGACGAGAAGAATTGATGTGGCAGCATCAGGAAGACATTCCTGCAGGGGACGGGCTGTGACATCAAGATCGAGAACGATCCTGACTGTTGCATCATGTTCAGCTGCACGCAGTTCATCGAATGTCCGTATTGCGTCAACGGTGGGATATGTCATGTGGTAACCGAGAGCTGCTTCAAGACGAGCAACCTCCTGCCACCGCACTGTGCGGCGGGCCTGCCGGGCTGGATCTGGACGGACGACAGAGCGGTCACTGATGAAGGGAATGACTTTCCGTACGCCGAGTTCTGAGAGACCGCGGAGCGCTACATCGAAATCGTCCTGGAAGAGGGCCTGGGCAACGGTTACCGATGGTGAAGGGGAGACTGCGGCAGGAATGGAAGACGTGAGTTCACAGAGAAGTGCCGATCTGGTTCGCGAGAGAATCGTTGCGAGATGGGCGTGGGGCGGATTTTCCACAATGACTATCCGGACAGTGTCCCCAACTCCGATCCGAAGCACAGTTGCGAGATGGTGTGCATCGGGATCCTCAATGGTGACATGGTTTCCCTGCACCTGGGATGGTGAGACGAATACCTGGTGTATCCTCGGAAGGTGCGCGCGCTCATGTGCAGTCTGAGGTGAGGAAGAAGTCATACAGTGGATACTACACACGGCATCCGTCATGATGCAGCATCAGCACGGACCCTGCGGGTCAGGACTGATGACGGGATTTTTCTCGCATGCTCAGTCTGGGATGGCGAAGCAGGAATCGAGCCAATTGTCTGCATTCCCGGACTTGGCTCTGCCCGCCATGTGTATCTCCCGCTCATTGCAGCACTTCCAGCATCAGTCCCGGTCATCTCCTTCGATCCCCGTGGAGTTGGAGAATCTGATGTGCCTGATGCAGGGTACAGCATGGCCCGGCTTGCCCGAGATGTCCATGCTGTCATTGCAGAGCTTGCCGACCGGACTGTGACAGTATTTGGTGCATCAATGGGGGGGATGGTCGCCCAGCATGTGGCCCTTTCTGATGCTGCACAACGCGTGAGCCATCTCATTCTCGTGGCAACGACACCGGGGGGGAGTCATGCCACACCACCTGTCCAGTGGGCATTCGACAGGCTCATGGGCAAGGGAGCACGGGATCCAGGCGATGCGTATCGAATTGCCTGTACTGTGCTCTACTCAGAGGAATTCCAGATACGTGGGGAGGCGTTCATTGCAGGGGAAGTTGCATACCGTGGAAAGCATCCTGTGCCCGGTAGAACGTTTCTTGCACAGCGTCATGCGATTGCAGAGCATGATACCTACAATGAGCTTCCCAGCATTCACATACCGACACTTGTGCTCCATGGAATGGATGATGTTGTCCAGCCTGCAGTGAATGGTGCACTTCTTGCACGGCTCATACCGCAAGCAGTCTTTGAGGAGTTTCCCCATGCTGGCCATCTCGTCTTCCACGAGGATCCTGAGGGGGTTGCGCGGTCAATTTCCGCGTTTATGGCACAATATCCCTAGGGATCATTGCAAAAGAGGGGCTGGGATCCAAGGGTGATGGGGGATCACAATGCGATGCAGATGTCTCACACACTGCAACAGCGTTGTCACGATTTCACCAACACCCGGCGACTGTCCGCCACCTGTCCTCTCGTGTTGACCACAATGATCCTGAAGAGAACCAGCTCTATCTACGAGGGACAACTGCATCATGACACAGCAGGGTGACAACCAGCATCATCACGTACCGACCGGGAGGATCAAGCGGATTCAGCCGCGTCAGCATGCAGGGCTGTTCAGTGCGCATGATCTTCGTGGCGATCTCGCAAGGCTGACAAGGAAGATCTCTCCACGTCGCCAGATGGCAGCAGTCATTCCCCTTGTTGTTGCAATGATCGGGTGGTTTGTGGTGCCAAGCTTTGCTGCAACGTACCAGTTCACGGGCAGCGGACGCCAGTACGGCATCAGCGAGAGCACGAACGGTGGCCTAGGTGCATTCGAGATCTGGGATGGGACAGGCTGGCAGACTGCTGGCAGTACCTCGTACAAGCTCCTCGGCAATTTCCTCCTTCATGGCAGTGATGGCACCTCGATCCCTGCATACTGCATCTCGCTTGAGAAGCAGCACTATGTCAATGATGTCCTCACTCCAGGTGCTGAGGGTCCAAACCAGCAGGTCGAGTACATAGTCAACAACTACTTCCCCGTCGCAAACCATCCGGGTGCACTCAATGCAGACTACGAGGCTTCAGCTGTCCAGCTGGCAGTGTGGGGTTTCACCAATGACAGCCTCAATCCAGCACCGTACAAGGCTCGTGGCTGGCTTCCTGTCCCTGGAGTGCCAGCAGTCATCGTTGCACGGGCACAGCAGATCATGGCTGATGCCAATGCCAATGCAGCTGCATGGTGGGCAAAGCAGCATGATGTCCACATATCAATCCACTTCCAGCCGACTACACAGATCGACAACAATCCTGCTGGAGTTCAGGCATATGTTCACGTCGCATATGGAAGCGGGGCACCTGCAGCAAACCGTATTGTTGGACTTTCCATCTCACATGGTTCCTTCAACACGAGCGGCGATTTCTCCGGTATCGTGCAGCTGAATGCGAATGGTGATACACAGGCACAGGTCTTCCCATGGCCCCTCAACACGGCTCAGACAGCAGTCATGACAGTCGACATCTACGGCAATGAGGGACGCATCCTCGATACGGGAGTTGCAGGAGGACAGAATCTTGTCTTCTCACAGCAGTTTCTCGCTGCTCGTGCTCAGGGTCAGGTGACATTCACAACTCCGCCACCGCCTACACCAACACCAACACCTACGCCAACACCTACACCAACACCAACACCTACGCCAACACCTACGCCAACTCCTACGCCTACACCAACTCCTATACCTACGCCAACTCCTACTCCAACACCAACACCTACGCCAACACCAACACCAACACCTACACCTACACCAACTCCTACACCTACACCTACACCTACACCAGTACCTCTTGCAGTAACCACTTCTGCACAGCCTGCAAGCCAGGCCGGACTGCAGGACACTGCAACAGTCTCTGGTACAGTGCCGAAGGGCTCAGTCATCCTCTTCAAGCTGTTCAATGCAAATGACACAACGTGCCAGTCGCCTATCTACACCTCAACGACGCAGCCAGTGACAGGGGACGGTACCTACAATTCACCAGAAGTGTCCAGTGTGAGTGCAAGTGGCACATATGACTGGCAGGCATTTGTGGAGAACAACGGTCAGGTGATTGCAAATGATTCCTGCAATCTTGCCAATGAGCAGGTTGTCATTGCACCGCCGCCAACTCCAACCAGTGGTGTGCAGGGTGTGACTACTGGACCAGTACCTGCTAGTGCAGTGCTTGGAGCCGTGACCACTCCAGAGACAGGTGCACTGAGTGTTGCAGTTCTCCGGTCACTCATCATCGCACTTGCTCTCGTCATCTCCGGAGCCGTCATAGTGACTGGACTCAAGGAGAATCCACACCACATTGGCTGAGGCCAATAACCGGCATATGCACTGAACGAATAGTGTGAGCAAAGGGCTCCAGGGAACAGCAACCCGGAGCCCTTTTTGCTGCACGGATGGGAGGTGCGTACTCCTGGAGATCCGCGAGCACCCTCTCGTTCGCTGACACTGTGGATGGGACCTGCTGAAGCAGTCTCCAGCAGGTCCCATTTGTATCTGATAGTGGTCGAGGATCAAGCTCGAACTATAGCTTCTTCCTCAGACGCAGGATGTACGCCCCAACTGTCATGAGCAGTCCAGCGAAGAGGAACGAAGTTCCCAGATTGGAGCCAGTAGATGGTGTTGTCGCAGCCTGGACAACTGAACTAGGAGATGGTGTAGTTGATGCAGCCTGGACAGAACTAGTTGGTGTTACCGTAGCTGTTGGCGTAGCTGTAGCTGTAGGTGTGGCTGTGGCTGTAGCTGTGGCTGTGGGTGTTGGTGTAGCTGTGGCTGTTGGTGTGGCAGTCTCTGTTGGAGTTGGAGTGGCAGTCTCTGTTGGAGTAGGTGTAGCAGACTCGGATGGTGAAATGCTTGGAGATGGGGAATGGTGATCTCCATCTCCACCACCATTGCCGTTGTTTCCGTTTCCGTGGTTCCCGTTGTCGCCGTTGTTGTTCCCATTGTTGCCGCCTCCACTGTCCTCACCCGGTGAGTTGGCGTTTGCGACCACGCTGTAGTGGGTCGATCCTTGGGACGACAGCACGTCGTGCGACGATCCTGCATAGGCTCGTGCTGTGAGGGTACCGCCAATTGCAAGTACAGCACCAACAAAGACAATTGCAGCCAGCGAGGCGAGCCTTGAGTGACGGAGCCGGAATGTGCGATGTGTTCGCGGTGTTCGGGGTGTGTCCATTTGTGCTCCTCCCGTGGAGTGAGCTGCGGTGTGACGCAGCAGTATTTCTTTCCCCTGCCGACTTAAGTTTAGCTGTTAACTAATGGTTAAGCAAATGGTACGTATGCCAGGAGGAGCTGTGAGCCATTCACCTACGAGAAGGAGCAGTTCAGTGCTGATGCTTCGACTTCGTGCGGCGATTTGGGGACGAGGAAGAATCCTGCGGAGTAGTGTCATCAGGGGACAGGAGAGGTGTCAGCTCAGGCTGCTGCCCATGGGGACCATCTTGGGTTGCATCCTGTGTGCTCACGGGAGTGATCTGGACTGGTGCTGTTGCACTGGCACTCGACTCACGGATGACTGTCACCTTGATGATTCCAGGGTAGTTCATCTCGGATTCAATTTCACGGGCTATTGTCGAGCTGAGTTCCTGAACATCGCTGTCTTTGACCTTCGATGGATGGACTATGATTCGCACTTCACGACCAGCATGCATTGGATATGCCCGTTCAACACCCCGGTGACGGGTTGCGATGCTCTGGAGCTGGTCGAGTCGTGCGAGATAGGTCGAGAGTGTGTCACGGCGTGCTCCTGGCCTCGATGCGGAAATGGCATCAGCACAGATTGTCAGAAACGCAAGATCTGTTGACGGCTCCTCTTCAAAGTGGTGGGCACGGACTGCATGGGTAATGTGATCCGGCACTCCAAGGAGATGGAGGAGCTCAGCACCAATAACTGCATGGGAGCCTTCCACATCATGATCTACTGCCTTGCCAATATCATGGAGCATGCCTGCATGACGTGCATCCTGACTGTCGAGACCGAGTTCTGCAGCAAGCACACCACAGAGATACCCTGCCTCCTTGCAGTGAAGGAGTGCATTCTGGCCATATGAATACCGGTAATGCAGGGTGCCAATGAGTTCAGCAAGCTCTTCACGACCAGGAATCTCCATCTCCCACATGACTTCTTCACCGCGGCTCCGGATGGATCGCAGGAGTTCACTTCGTGCATTGATGAGGAGAGGTGGTACTTGTGCCACCTGAAATGAACGGCGTGCAATTTCCTGGGAAGCCTGGCGTGCAACTTCCCTTCCGACAGGATCCATACCCCGGAGTGTGATGATGCCAGTTTCCGGATCCAGAGTGGATTCAGTCGCAGTAGCTTCTGTCACCTCGGTCAGCACTTCCTGCACCTTCTTCTGCTGCTCCTCAGGCATGTCGCCCATGTCGATCTGTATTGGCCGCATCGGATCAGTGCTATGGGAGAGGTCCTGGCGCTGGATGGCAGTCGTCATGTTTCGGCGTGCAATGGGTTCAGGGTCCTCAATTTGACGCAGGAGATGCTCGACTCGGTGGGCATGGACACTTGCCAGCTCATCGTCGAGAGTCCTGAGGACCACGGACTTTGCTTCGTCCTCTGGCAGATTCGCCCTGTCACGCAGGATGAGATCGATCTCATTCCTGCGGTCGTCAAGGAGATGCTCTCGCTCTTCGAGAAGTGCACGATGCTGCTTGTATGCATACCTGTGCTGATTGAATCTGTGCTGATCATCACGCAGGATGCGGTCGGACTCGTGAACGCTTGCAGTGAGCGTTGCGAGTGCCTCCTCACCTGAAGCGAGATCCTCATCTGCAGAGTTGCGGATGAGGGCAATAGTCTCGTTTGTCCGTGCACGAATCCGCTTTGCTTCTTCTTCAGCTCTGCGTCTTCGTTCTGCATGACGGCGCATGTCGATCCGCTCCACCCTGGGAGCCTGTGCTATGAGAATGCCTCCTGTGACAACACAGAGACAGATGACGATGACAAGGACAATGTCAAGCATCCTTTAACAGTACCATCGGGAGGAGATGGGAGGACCTACGGGTGCTCATGGGTAAGGTGGGTAAGAAAGCCCGTTACTGCAGGAGGAAGAGTTCGCCTGCGATCCCAGCACACGACAACTGTCCGTTCAAGAACAGGATCCACAAGCTCAACTGCAGTGACCCTTGGGGAGGAACTGGGAAGCGGAGTGGGAAGGAGGGAGATCCCAAGACCGGATTCCACGAGCCCCTGGATGATGGAGAAGTCATCTCCTTCGTAGGCCACATGCTTCTCGATGCCGCGGCCCGAGAACGCCTCATCGACGATCCCTCTGAGTCCACTGCTCGATCGAGTGAGGACAAGGGCCTCATTCTGGAGATCTCGAAGTGTACACCGCTTGTGCGATGCAAGAGGGTGATTCCGGGGTACGACAACAGCAATGCGTTCTGTGAAAAGCACTGCTGACCGGAGATCTGCATTGCCTCGTGGCGGTGGGCCAAGTATCCCAAGATCATAGTCGCCGGCAAGAATGCCCCTGACTACCTCATGTGCTGTCACCTCAGTCAAGGTGAACCGGACAGAGGGATGTGCACGGTGGAAGGGGGCAAGCTGTCCAGGGAGCCAGGTTGCTCCTATCGTGTGGAGAAAGGCGACATGGACTTCGCCTCTGTCTTCTGATGTGGCGGACTCAGCATCATCAATTGCATCCTGGAGATCGTGGAGAATGCGCTCCATGCGGGTTGCAAACCGTTTGCCTGCCACGGAAAGACGAACCTGACGGCCCACTCGCTCGAACAGCGGGAAGCCAAGCTCCTCTTCGAGTCGGGCTATCTTCCGTGATATAGTGGACTGGTCAGTCTGAAGGGCATCGGCAGCCCTGCCTATGTGTTCGTACCGTGCGACTTCGAGGAATGTGCCGATCCAGTCGAGATTGATGCGATTCATGCATCAATCTGACATCATTTGTGCTCTTGATGTCAATAACGGGAGACTGTAGAGTTGAACTCAACGGTATCCGTAACGGTCCGTTAGGTTACAGCGTTGATATGAATTGAGAGAGGGTTTTCCTGTCAAGGGAGGAGTCACAAGTGCTTATTGAAAGAGCAACAGCCGAAGTCCATGCGTCTCGCCGTCAGCACTGCGTAGATATGGTGGAGCGTACGCGTCTCCGTCGGCTGGTTGAACGGGTCGACAAGGTTATTGAGGAATGCGAGGAAGCGCATCTTCAGGGTCTCAAGGAAGTCAATCCTGAGATCGAAGCGAAGGCAACACGAATTTTCACATTTGCCCAGAAGGCAATTGCGCGGACTGGCAATGAGGAAGCTTCACAGTCAGTACGTGAAGTGCTTGCCCGGAAGCACGTGAAGATTACGGATGTCATGGATATCCTCTGGGAGATTCAGGAGATCGCCTTCAACGTGATGCTTCCATGGAGAAGTGAGCTTCCTGAGGATGTAGATCTTCTTCCCGCTGAGGGCGAAGGATTCTACAGCGACCTGATGTCAGCACTTACAGTGCGCATCGACCGTTCGTACCATCCAGTCAACTAGCATCCGGCATAGAATATTCCCGTGTGACCACACAATGTGGTTGCATGGGAATATTTTGTATAGAGACATCTCATCCAAAGGCAAGAGGGAGCAGGCGTGGCTGGAAGAATTCCTCAGGAACTGCACTCATCCGCCCACCAGGTACTGTTCGACAATACCCTGATTGGTGAGTATGAACTTCGTATCCACCGGGGTGTCCAGGGGCCAGTCGTCATCCTTGAGGAGACTCCCCATTCGCCTCTCCCGCTCGAATATCTGTCAGAGCAGGCCGTTCTGCACTTTCTTGAGGCATGTCCCTCAAGCCGTGCACGGTTCTTCGAACATCACCTTGTTGGGGGGCGTGAGCTCTGGATCGAGGTGTTCGTGGAAGGTGTCGGCTGTGTGCGTCGTCCAAGTTCGCTTGCAGTTGTTGAATCGGCCTGCGGCATAGAAGGGACAGTGAGCCGTACCTCTGGTGCGTGAGGTCCTGTCCTGAAAGCAGTACAATTGATGAACGTGGAAGCCCCACCGTCAGGGAGTGGGCGCATTCCGAGAAAGGAGGTGAATGATTCGTGGCGGAAGTACGAGCCCGTGAAGGGGAGCCCTTCGAGAGCATCATGCGTCGCTTCAGCAAGAAGGTGAAGCAGAATGGAATCTTGTCAGAGCTTCGTCGTCGCGAATACTACGAAAAGCCTTCTGTCAAGCGGAAGCGGAAGTTACTGGCAGCACGGAAACGGCGTCAGAAGACGAACGCTGCTTAAGCACTCGACATGAAAGTCAACATCATCATTGATGATGGAGTGTCTTTGGATGATCGAAAGCTGATCAGACGTGCACTCATCCGGTCCACGCTGCGTGGAGCAGGAGAGGTAATGGCGTGTGGAGAAATGGCGAGCGTAACAGTACGCTGCACGACAGATGGTGTTCTCGCAGAGCTGAATGCGCGCTATCGAGACACGTCTGGGCCAACAGACGTGCTTGCCTTCCCGTACAGTGATGGTCCCCAGATCGGGGATATTGCCATATCGCTTGACCGTGTGCGTGCCCAGGGGGGAGAGCATCCTGTTGAGGAGCTTCGGCTCCTCGCAGTACACGGATTCCTTCACTGCCTCGGTTTCGACCATGCAACGCGGGAGGAGGCATCGACAATGACAGCGCTCACCCGTGCATGCCTCCCTGGTCAGGAGATCGAGGAGCTTGAGACACATGATGAGTAGTGGTGGTATTAGCCGCATTGTAGGACTTGGCAACTACGGAGCAAAGTACGCACAGACTCGGCACAACATCGCATGGCTCGTTCTTGTGGCACTTGAAGCCCGAGGAACGTTTGGGGGAGAGCGCAGAAAGTCGCTGTATGGAATCCGGGAGGGAAACATAGCTGGGATGTCTCTCACGACAGTTCGCCCCTACACGTACATGAACAGCAGTGGTGATGGGGTGCGTGCAATGCTTCGGGATACGAAGGGATCGCCTGATTCCATGGTCATTGTCCATGATGATCTCGACCTGCCATTTGGCAGATTGCGGATACGGCTCGGAGGAAGTTCCGGGGGGCAGCGTGGTGTGCAGTCAGTCATTGAACGGCTCGGGACAAAGGAGTTCATTCGCATCAGGCTTGGCATTGGTAGGCCACCTTCAGGCATGGATCCTGTAGAGTATGTCCTCGACACCTTCACGGAAACCGAGTGGCAGAAGATTCCTGCCCTGCTCGAACGTGCAGTCGACAGCATCATTGTCCTCGCACAGGATGGTCTTGAGACTGCGATGAACCAGTTCAACAGAGATGTCCGGCAGGAGGTGTGATCGATATGCCACCTGTGGATCGCTTTGCTCAGCATCGAGACCAGCTTGCGGGGAGGAGGGGTGCTCCCAGGACCATTGGAGGTGTTCCTCGGGGAGCAGTGGGTTTTCTTACGGCTGGGATAGCATCAGTGCAGTCTGGCCCACTGCTCCTGGTCACTGTTCACCCTGAAGAAGCGTACCTGGACTGTCAGCAGTGGCTTCCGGAAGGATTCGAGGCGTGTCTATTCCCTCAGATAGATACACTGCCATTTGACCCGCTTCCTCCATCTGAGGAGGTAGTAAAGTTTCGTCTCCGTGCTCTTGATCGCCTGCTCAGGGCTCCTGCATCCACTGTGCTCATTGCGCCACCAGAAGCACTTGTCCTTCCGACTCTTGGTCCAGAAGGTCTCGAGAAAGTCGTGCGAGTGTACGAGACAGGCGCTGAACTCCGTCGTGATGACGTGGTTCGGGATCTGGTCACTGCAGGGTATCGCCCTTCATCTGTAGTGCTGAGACCTGGAGAATATGCAGTTCGCGGCGGAATTCTCGATGTGTATCCACTGACTGCTCCAACCCCTGTCCGCATTGAATGGGATGGACGCACGATTGGGGAAATCCGGAATTTCCGCGTGGAGGACCAGGTCGCGAGGTCCCGCCGGAAAACTGTGACTCTTCTGCCACGTGGAGAGTGCGTCATGGAGGAAGTGACGGTCCATGAGGCACTCCGGAGACTCGAAGGACTCGACTGCTCTCATCTTCGTGATGAGGTGGCAGAGGAGTGGCGCACAGATTGTGAATCCCTTGCTGTAGGGATACTTGAGGACAGGCTGTTCCGATTCTCCGGCTACCTTCGTGGCCAGTATGCGAAGTCTCTTCCTGCAATCCATCCAGATCTCAGCATTGTTGTCGAGGGGTCGATTGAACGCATCATGGATCGTGTGAGACGGACAGAATCTGAATATGGGGAGCTCGCAGAGCGTGAGATCTCTCATGGGGAGCTCCCTGCTGGATTCGAGATTGGCTGTGTTGCGCCCGAGCTTGTTCACGACCTCCTTGCTGCACGGCTTACCCATGTGCTCGACCATGGTGATGGAGGTGCTGGCACGGGTCTTGTCCGCAGTGTGGCAGTGACATTCAGTGGAAATGTCGAGGATCGCATTGCTGCACTTGCCCGGGAGGCTGCAACACGGCATGTTCTCTGCATCACACGCCAGCACCACAGGGTTGAGGAACTTCTCAGTGCGAACGGCATTGCTGCAACAGAAGTGGAGTCACTTCTCGACGTTGCGGATGGACACAGTGGGTGCTCCATCTACGAAGGGGAGGGGAGTGAAGGGTTCGAGGCACCACTCGACAATCTGCTTGTCTGCACGGACTTTGAGCTGTTTGGCCGGCATGTTCGCCCAGAGACGATTGTGCAGCTTCGTGGACGTGGACATCGCCGAGTCGAGACCACATCAACCCGCAGGGAGGCAACTGCTGCAACCGGGCATGCAGTACGTGAGGCGTATGCCATTGCCTTCCAGCCTGGAGATCTCGTAGTGCACCGGGATCATGGCATTGCGAAATTCATTGAGATGCGTCATGTCGAGGAACTTGGAGCTGACCACGAGTACATGGTGCTCGAGTATGCGGATGGAGATCTCGTGTTTGTTCCGGTAACGCATATCGATCGGGTTGACAGGTATGTCGGTGGAGGAGGAGAGCACCCGAATCTGTCTCGCCTTGGGACAAAGGAGTGGGAGAGAACAAAGACGAGGGCCCGCCAGCATGCAGAAGAGGTGGCTCGGAATCTCATGGATGTGTATGCGCGAAGGGAAGTTGCTGAGGGACACCCCTTTCCCCCTGACAGCGTGTGGCAGCAGGAGCTCGAGGAGTCGTTTCCATTCGAGGAAACGGAAGACCAGCTTCTCGTTCTCTCCGAGATCAAGCAGGATATGGAAACCTCACGTCCCATGGATCGGCTTGTCTGTGGCGATGTGGGGTTTGGAAAGACGGAACTCGCAATACGTGCAGCGTTCAAGGCAGTCTCCGATGGCTACCAGGTCGCTGTGCTCGTACCGACGACTGTTCTCGCCCAGCAGCACTACCGCACCTTCACGCAGCGTCTCCGGGCATTTCCCGTGTCAATCCGTCAGCTCTCCCGTCTCCGGACTGAGCAGGAGATGACAGAGACTGTCCGTGCAATGAAGGTGGGCTCCTGCGACATCGTCATAGGCACGCACAGGCTGCTCCAGAAAGACATTGCGTTCAAGAATCTTGGCCTCGTCATCATCGATGAGGAACAGCGCTTCGGAGTGCTCCAGAAGGAGCGTTTCAAGGAATTCCGTGTGGCTGTCGATGTGCTCTCCCTCTCCGCTACTCCCATTCCCAGGACACTGCACATGTCCCTTGCTGGCCTGAGGGACCTGTCTGTCATCCGCACTCCACCAGAGGACAGGCAGCCGATACGGACATTTGTCACAGCAGATGATGATGACCTTGTCACAGAAGTCATTCGCAGGGAGCTTGGACGTGGCGGACAGGTGTACTACCTTCACAACCGTGTTGCGACGATAGTCCAGGAGGCAAAGCGGATCTCTGCGCTGGTACCGGATGCAGCAGTCGGAGTGGCCCATGGCCAGATGGATGAAGAGGAACTTGCTCATGTCATGGATGCCTTCATGGCAGGAGAGCTCAATGTGCTCGTCTGCACAACCATCATCGAATCGGGCCTGGATATTCCAAATGTCAATACCATCATCATTCAGCAGGCGAACAGACTTGGGCTCGCACAGCTGTACCAGCTTCGGGGAAGGGTGGGAAGGTCTGGACGCCGGGCATATGCGTATCTTCTCTACCCGCCGCATACATCCCTGACAGAGCAGGCAGACAAGAGGCTCGATGCCATCGAGGAAATGCAGGATCTTGGTGCAGGTTTTTCCCTTGCCATGAAGGATCTCGAAATCCGGGGAGCAGGAAACCTTCTGGGCGAGGAGCAGCATGGCGAAATTGCAGCTGTTGGTCTCGAACTCTACAACCGGCTCCTCCGGCAGTCGATCCATGCACTCAAGGGAGAGCCTCAAGAGCGCGAGCTTCCTGCTTCCCTTCGTGTGTCACTTCCTCTCGATGCGCATCTTCCGAAGACGTACATTGCTGACGATGCAGTACGTCTCCAGTGCTATCACGAACTCTCCGAATGCATGTCGGAAGCAGCACTCGAGCGGAAGCTGCAGGAACTTCGTGACCGGTTTGGCCCAGTACCAGTGGAGGTTACGAACCTCGTGTATGTCCTCCGCATTCGTCTCCTCGCAGCAGATCTTGGAATCACGGGAGTGGCAGCTGAGGAGCGGACGATCACCGTGCAGCTGCCCACCAATCACTCGCTTCCACACGAGACGGTAGCCCGGCAGTTCGGACGTCATGCAGGAACGTCACCGCATCGTATCTGGCTGACCCTCCCCCCAGGACCATCTCCACGGCCAACAGGAGCATCTGGAGAGGTGGAGTGGCAGAGAGATCTCATTCACCTTCTCATGGAGCTGGCCCGTGTGAGCAGGATGGAGAAGAAGTCAGCTGAGGAAATACGGGCATGACGAAGCTTGATGAACTTCCCGGGGGACCGCCGCTTGAGCGGCTCCGTGCCATCATCCATACACTCCTCGCTCCAGGAGGATGTCCCTGGGACAGAAAGCAGACTCATGAGAGCCTGTGGCCGTATCTTCGTGAGGAGACCTATGAACTCAAGGATGCCATTGAAGCACATGATGACGAGCTGCTTCGTGAGGAGCTTGGAGATGTCCTGCTTCAGGTGTTCATGCATGCTGCACAGGCAGAGGCACGCGGTGCATTCACGATAGAGGATGTGGCAGAACGCATCAGTGGGAAGATGATCCATCGCCATCCGCATGTGTTCGGATCTGTGGCCCTCGATCATGCTGATGAGGTCGTAGCAAACTGGGATGCACTGAAATCAGAGGAGAAGGGAGGTGGTGCTGCACTGCTCGAGGGGGTGGGAGAATCGCTTCCAGCCCTCGTCTACGCAGAGGCACTCATTGAGAGAACAGGACGTCGAGGATATACGCTTGCAGGATCGTCTGCCGAGTCGCTGCAGGTGCTTAGGGAACTGCTTGAAACACATCTGGCTGACGATGCTCCCACTGTGACGGCTGAGGAGATGGGACAGATGCTTCTTGCCTGTGCAGTGCTCGCCAGGGAAGGGGGGGTGGATGCCGAGGAGTCTCTCCGCAGAATCGTGCAGGAGAAACGCTCGGAGTTCGAGCACAAGGAACGGCTTTTGCAGGATCGAGGTGTTGATGTGCACAAGGCTACAAGCAGTGACTGGGAAGTGCTCGACAGCGAGATGCGCGAAGATTAGCGGTTTCCCTTGCAAAATGCGGTACGCTGCTGCATGCTAGGAGTTGGCATAGACCACCCCGTACGGTTCAATCCCCTCTACGTCGTCAAAGGAACCTCCTGTGGATCGATCTGGAATTTCGCACTTGCTGAAGATCCCCGCGCTTGGTGTTAAAGCGAAGGTGGGACTTGTCATCTTCGCACTCATTGCAGGAATTGTTGCGTATGGAGTGTACGGAAGCCTTGAACGCACGATTTCCCTGCACTCGCGCATTGTTGCAATGCAGGAGTCGAACCAGCGTCTGCAGCACCAGATTGCAGACAGGAACAGGGAGATCCAGGCAGCACAGTCAACAACCTGGGTAGAGGAACAGGCGCGGCTCCTTGGGTATGTCATGCCAGGAGAGCACGTGTATCTCATTCTTCCCCCTGCAGCAGGCAGTGTTCATTCGGGAGGAGTCCAGGCGCCACTCGTCAATGAGCCCATCACGACGCCTACTCCCTCGCCTTCTCCCTCGCCATCCTCGAGTCCATCCCCATCAGCATCTCTTGGAGCGAGTGATGGACAGGCCACTCCCTCTCCCACTGCAGTCACCATCACGCTTCCGTAGGAAACCGCGAGTTCTCAGGGGTTCATGCCGTGTTCCTGTTCCTGATTGCTGTGAACGTGGTATCGTTCAGTGGAACGTACCAACCTCCAACATGAGGACATGAGCGCATGAACTGCCCCAACTGCCAAGG
>DAIDIX010000001.1:22650-31440 GCA_027451645.1 Candidatus Dormiibacterota bacterium
CTCGGCAACTGTCTGTAGTCATTGTGGCGCCCAGCTTCCCCAGCAGCCGTCCGGTTCAGGATCTGGTCAGGGATGGAGTGTCCGCACTCCAGAGCAGGCAGCCCCAGCACCACCTTCCGCTGCAGGAATGGGAGTAGCCCAGGATACCTCCCCCCTTGCTGGTGGAAACGCACCAGCCCCGCAGCAGCCTGCAGGGTGGAATCCTGCACCAGCACCACAGGCACCGCCTGCAGCACCGCCAGCAATGCCTTCACAGCAGGGGTGGAATCCTGCACCAGCACCACAGACGCCACCTGCTGCTCCACCAGCAGCACCTGCACAGCCTGGATGGAATGCAGCGCAGCAGCAGCCGGCGCCTCAGGCACCGCCAGCACAGCCGGGATGGAATGCAGTACAGCAGCAGCCTGCACCGCAAGCTGCGCCTCCTGCTCAAGGGTGGAGTGTGGCTCCTCCTGCTGGACAGGGTACGCAGACACAGACTCCCATGGGACAGCCTGGGTTTGCACCGAATACTGGAGCTCCATCATGGCAGAGCACTTCGCCGATGATGCAGCAGGGAAGAAGTGGCGGTTCGAAGATGATGCTGCCCCTCATTGCAGCAGTTGTCGTTGTTGTCATCATCGTTGCTGTTGTTCTTGCGAGTGCAGGCAGTGTGGGACTGAAGCAGCCGACATCATTTGGCTCCTGGCAGTACAATGCAAGTCTTTCGAGCTCAGTCATGGGACAATTCAGCTCACCGTCAAGTGTGCTGAAGAGTCCATCTTCGAGTGCGAAGATCGTGAAAGGGGCATACCTTCCGAGTGGCACTTCCGAGACAACCGCAACGTCACTCATTCTGCTTGTGGCAGTTCAGGATTCCGGAGTGTCGGGCATCTCGCTTGGATCCCATTTCTCTGAGGCTGAAACTGGCCGCACGTTCATCGGATCAGCACAGTCCGAGACATCCGGGAACATCCAGGTAAAGTGCCAGCAGGTTCAGCCTGACTCGTCGAACATTACCTCGGAATACACGTGCATGTGGCAGGACAGCAATGATCTTGGTCTTGTCGAGTATGCAATTCTTCCTGGGGGACAGTCAGGATCCATGGCGACAGCCATGCAGGACACAGTGCAGGCAGCACAGGTCGTCATCAAGTAGAGACCACAGCAGTGGGAAGGCACTGTGTGCCTTTCCCACTGCTTCATGAGTACACACGAGCTGCACGATATGTCTGAGATGCCTCCGTATCCTCCTCCACTGCCAGGATCCAACTACATTCCCCAGGGCGGGACAATGGTGCCTGCTGGACCTGCAGTTCAGCTTCCCACGTATGCTGGACAGTCAATTCCTGTTCCCAGCAGGACCATCTGGGGCATACGCATAGGCGCCTATTTCATTGACAGCATTGTCTGCGGTGCAATTTCCTATCTCATCTTCTTCCTGATCATCGCCACTTCGATTGCCACGATCGCTTCTGGCAGGCAGGCTGGCCCAGGAGTACTCGCAGCAGGATGGATTGTACTTCTGGTGATTGCGTATTTCTTCCTTCCCGTTCTCTACGGCACACTGTGCATCGGAGTATGGGGAAGGACACTCGGAATGCTCATGGTGGGAGTACGGGTTGTTGACGAGACTGCAGGAGGTCCCATTGGTTTCGGTCGTGCCTTTGCACGCTCGATCGTGTTCTATGTGCTTTTTCTGCTCTGCGTGATTCCTGGTGTGATCAATCTCTTCTCTCCACTCTGGGATGTATCGGGGCAGGCCTGGCATGACAAGGCTGCACGGTCCCGGGTCGTCATACAGCCATAGCGTGTGAGTACGGGAAGTTCACTCCTGGCTCACAGGAATTGATACGCCAACTCCGCCTCGAGTGTACCGTCCATACGTTTCAATTGCCCTGTCGAGATCGAGGTGTGAAGTCGTCATGCCCTTCGCGAGAATGTCATCTGTAATGAGATCTCGTGGGAGGAGCCATGAGACTTCAAACTCTATGCCATCAGGATCCTTCGCATAGAGCGCCTTGGTTGTTCCATGGTCTGCAGCACCTACGAGTGCATGTGCATCACGGAGAACCTGATGCATCCGAGAAAGCTCATCGAGGGTGTCGACTTCCCATGCAAGGTGGTACAGACCCACCATGCCATGGCCTGCCCGTGAGGATGCAGCATCAGAGCCTATGCCAAAGAGCCCAAGGTCATGGTCATTGGTTGAGCCAGCAGCCTGGAGGAATGCAGCCTGCCCTGGAATCTCATGAACAGTGCGGAAGCCGAGAACATCCTGGTAGAAGGCAACGCTTGCTGCCAGGTTTCGCACGAAAAGGACTGCGTGGTTCAGGCGCTGAATTGGCATGTCGTATCACCTCCAAAATGATTGAACATTCAATTACATATATCGTATACCACAAGCAGGGCTTGTCTGAATCATCTGTCTCCCCACTCCTCATGGAATGTGCTTCGGTACACTAGTGCCGCAGCACCACGATTTGGGAGGGGGAATGGACAGTATTGCAGCAGAACTGCGCATGCTTGGCAGGACAACACGCCTCCTCATTGGGGCAGTTCTTCTTGCAGGAATCACAGCTGGAGTGGCAGTTCTGAGGAGCCCAGCAGCCATCATGTCTCCCCATTTCTTTGCAGAAGACGGAGCAGTGTGGTATGCGAATGCATACAATGCAGGCTGGCTAGCGACTCTTGTCCTCCCGTATCACGGAATGAACATGCTCCTGCCCAGACTCTCTGCAGCTGCAAGCCTTCTGCTGCCCATTGAATCAGTACCGCTCATGTACTTCGGTGTATCTGTGGTGCTCCGTCTTGCAGTCGTGGGGTATGTCGCATCGTCACGGTGTGCTGAGGCAGTTCCTTCCCGTCTGACCCGCTATGCAATGTGCATCATGTACCTTGCGCTGCCGAACAGCTGGGAGGTAAATGCGAGCATGTCCAACGCGATGTGGCATCTTGCACTCCTTGGCATTCTCGTGATCATTGCTTCACCACCGCATACCCGGTGGTGGAAGGTTGCAGATGGTGCAGCAATTGCAGCAGTGGGCCTCACTGGACCGTTTGCACTTGCATGTTTTCCATGCGCAGCTGTCATATGGCTCCTCCGAAGATCACGATGGAGCAGTGGGGTTGTAATCGCAATGGGATGTGCAGCACTTCTTCAGCTGTCACTCATGGCTGAGAATTTTCATGGCATTCCCACAACGTGGAATGCTGCATCACTGCCAGCCATCATTGCTGGAGCGCTTGCAGGCCAGGTCGCCATCGGCGGGCTTGCAGGTGCTCACGGGTATGTCCTCATCCATGAAGCTGTGTGGTGGAACAATCCGACACTCCAGGCAGCCACAGCTGCAGTGCTCCTGTTTTTCCTGGGGTGGATTGTGGCACGCCATCCGAGGGATCTTGGCATTCTTGTGATCTATGGGCTCGGAATTTTTCTCTCAGGAGTGATCAATGTTGTCCTGCTGGAGCCGCAATCCCACATCAGCCTTACTGCACCGTATGTGGGAAGTGCACGATACGCCTTTGTTCTCATCGCAGCATTCCTGTGGGGTCTTGCAACGCTTGTGACAATGGAACGCATTCTCATCATGCGGTGCATTGCAGGCATCCTGGTCATGGTGGTAGCTGCATTCGGAATCCCTGGAGACTGGCAGTATCCTGCATTTCCTGCTCCTGGGTACTCGCAGGCACTCAACACATTTGCAGCTGCAGCTCCAGGCACAGCAGTGACCATACCCATTGCGCCCTCAGGATGGACCATGGTGCTCATGAAGAAGTAGCGGGGGACAATCCTGCTGATGACTCTGCTCCGCATCGTGAGTGATCCAACTGTGCAGTCCAGGCGTAGATGTCGATGTCATACCAATGTCACGTCAAGGAGGACACGACATCATGATCGATTCGGAACATCTTGCTTCGCAGATCGAAGCATCCCAGGACATACACAGTGATGCCATGCGCCTCACCAGGGATGGACTCAGGGAAGTTGTCGAGGAGGAGAGGTCTGCCAGAAGGGAGTTTATAGTCTCCTCAGCACGCACTGCTACGACTGCAGGACTTGTCGGCCTTGGAGCGTTTCTTGCTTCAAAGCTCACTCCAGTCGTTTCTGCAGCAACCCCGTCTTCTACAGTCCAGACTCTCCAGACTGCAGCTGCTCTCGAGAATCTTGCTGTTGCGGTGTATACGAAGGCTGCAGGACTGCCTCCTGCAGTGAGTGGTGCGGACAATCCCGTGATCCTCACATTCGTGAAGACCACGATCCAGCAGCACACAGAGCATGCACAGGCGTTCAACAATGTCATTGCAGAGCTTGGAGGTGCAAAGCAGACGGGTATCGACGACACAGTGTACAAGGCAGTTGTCGTGCCGGCTCTTGGGAAGATTGCTGGGCCAGCAGATGTCGTTTCTCTTGCACTGACACTTGAGGATGCTGCTGCACAGTCATACATCGCGTATTCAGGCAGTGTTGCACCAAAGACGAGCGCATTCAAGCTCTTCGCAACAATTGCGCCTGTTGAGGCACAGCATGTTGCAATCCTGCGCGCAGTCCAGGCACTCCTTGCTGCAAATGCGCCCAGCCTCATTGCACTTCCACCAAATGCAGCAGCACTTCCTGCTGCTGCAGGGAGTGTGGGGATTCCCACAGCATTCTACCCGGATGCTGCAGCACGTCCTGCCACTGAAGCAACAGTAGCGTAGTCCACCGACAACCGATATACCAGGGAATTTTTTCAATGAACACACGAAATGACATGCAGATTACTGAGCGTGAGCTGCATCAGATGACTGCTGACATGGATGAAATGCATCATGCTGTCATGCCAAAGCTCTCTTCCGCACTTGATGACATTGCCGAAGGAATCCGTCATGATCTTGCAGTTCTGTCCTCAATAGTCCAGAAGGAGACGTCACGACGCTCCTTCATCAAGGGCGGACTCGTAGGCTCCGGAATGCTAGCTGGAGGAGCAGTGCTTGCAGCCTGTGGTGGCGCCGCCTCCTCGTCAGGGACACCGACTCCAATGATGAATGGCAGTGTTGACCTTACGGTTGCCCGTCTTGCATCGAGCCTTGAGGTGCTCGCAATCAACACGTATGATGCTGCTCTGAAAGCAGCTACGAGCGGAAGTCTTGGGACTGTTCCCCCTGCTGTTGCAACGTTCGCAACGACTGCGCTCGGGCATCACAAGGATCACCGGAATGCCTGGAATGCTGCACTGCAGAAGGCGGGCCAGAAGGCACAGACTGCTCCGGATCCTGCACTGAACGGAATGGTGCAGCAGAAGCTGAAGATGGTATCGAATGTCACTGATGTCGCAAATCTCGCTCTTCTGCTTGAGAATGTCGCTGCAGAGACGTATGCCAACGGTGCAGGTCTGCTCCAGTCGAAGGCAAACCGACTCGTCTCGATGTCCATTGCACCGGTCGAGGCGCAGCATGCAGCAATCCTCTCGTTCGTGCTTGGCCAGTATCCCATCCCGAATGCATTCTTCCCCGTGAAGGATGCACGTGGTCCCCAGGATCTCAGCGCTGCATAGCGGAGGTATCGTCATGCCATTTTTTGATGGACACTGGATGTATCTGCTCATCATTCTTGGAATCGTGCTCGTCTTCAAGGGTCCAGGGAAGCTACCTGAAGTGGGTGCAGGCATTGGCAGGGCCTTTCGCGAGTTCAAGAGGGCATCATCAGGTGACAGCACTGGGGCTTCAGTCCTGGCTGTCATCCCCGATCCACATGACACATCGGAGCAGCCCTCCGATGGTGTCACACAGTAAGCCGCCATGGCAGCCGGAGTGCGTGCAATCTGGAAGGTGGTGCAGCCAGGACATCGGAAAGCTCCTGAACCGTCCGATGCCGTGATGCCTGTCATGGGGCATCTCGATGAGCTGCGATCCATGCTCCGGATATGCCTTGGAGTGTGGCTGGCAGCCAGTGTTGTCTCCTTCTCACAGATTCACGAGGTCATGCTTTGGGTATTGCATCCCCTCACACTGGCATTGCGCCTGAGCCACACTCCATTCCGCACTCCGGTATTCACTTCTCCTACCGAGGGAATATCTCTCGCAATCGAGGTGTCTCTCGTATCTGGCCTTATCCTTTCATGGCCAGTACTGCTCTGGAGGGTATGGACATTCATCCGTCCAGCCCTTCAGGCCCGGGAGCGCAGACTTGTTCTTCCGCTTGCCATTTCGAGTGGAATCCTCTTCATTGCCGGGGGAGGAGTGGCATATGAAGTCATGCCGATTGGCCTCGGCTTTCTTGCCTCATTTCTCGGTCCAGGCACGTCGTACTTGCCCGATATCAGTCAGTACGGTTCCTTCTTTCTCGTACTCATTGCTGCCTTTGGCATCACCTTCGAACTTCCCATTGTCATTGTCCTGCTCGGAATCAGTGGCATTGTCCATCCTGTCTGGTTCCGTTCTCACAGAAAGCAGATGTGGCTTGGAATTGTCATCGGAGCACTCATCATCACGCCAGGTACCGATCCCTTCACTCCCACAGCTCTTGCCATTCCGCTCATTCTTCTCTATGAAGCAGGTGCCGCTGTGGCCCTCCACTGGAAGAAGTCCAGTGCGAAGGCACTGCAATGACGGCCATTGCCATGTCTCCTGTGAATCTGTTCACACAGCGCCTTCCTCACAGCGCACCCGGGACAGTGCTCCATCGAGCTTCAGCATCGGGAGAGGATGTGATACGCTCCAGCAGCATGACGAATGAGCAAATCAGTGAGCATTCACTGCAGCCAGGAACCAGGGATCCGGAGGAACTTGCTGCTGCGCTGCACGATGGTCATCCCTCAGTTGTGGAAGGCATCTATGATGCATATGGTGGACTTGTGTATACCATTGCACTACGCTTTCTCGGATCGCCCGAGCGGGCAGAGGAACTCGTTCAGGAGGTGTTCCTTGCCATGTGGGAACGGCGCAGCAGCTTCGATCCTGAGCGCGGATCGCTCAAGACCTGGCTGTGCACCATTGTCCGGAGCCGGGCACTTGATCTGCTGAGAGCGGATCGGCGCCGGCCACGACAGGCGTACTCCCTCGATGCTGCATACGAAAACCGGCAGGCCGCAGAACTCCCTGATACCTCGCATGTATCAGATCCAGCTGCAGTCGTAGAGACACGTGCAGTACTGCGTGCACTCGACATCCTGCCGGATGACCAGAGGGAAACCATCGAGCTCATGTACCTGGCAGGCCTGAGCCAGAGCGAGCTCAGCACTGTTCTTGGTATTCCCCTTGGTACTGTCAAGGGACGGGTCCGGCTTGCATTCGCGAAACTGAGATCGCATCTTGGCATACAGCTGGAGGTGGAATCATGACAACGTGTGCAGAGTGGGAGGAACGCTATCTTGAAGCCCTCACATCGGGGACAGCCCCAGCGCGCGAGGTGATGGAACATATGGCTTCCTGTCCAAGCTGCCAGCAACTGCTCGACACGGACAGGGAGATCCACCGGGCCCTCATGGAGGGAGTACGGATACTTCCTCCACCTGCAGCTCTCAGGAGCCGGGTGCTTTCGACCATTGAGGATGCACTTCCTGCTACGCGACTGAAAGAAGTTGATGCTGGCAGAGACAGTGCCAGAAAGGTCGTCCACCTGAATAGGGGATCGATGCTCGTGGCACGTCTTGCTGTGGCAGCAGTTCTTCTCCTTGCAAGTGGGCTGTCAGCAGTGAATCTTGCACGGACAAGTCATGTTGCAACTGCGACAGTAGCCCTTCAGGTACCTGGCAGACCCGTGGCATACGGAATTGTCCAGGTGCACCCGGGAAGCGGGATCGCATACCTCGCGAATGCAAAGCTTCCAGCCCCAGCACCCATCGATGGACACGCAGCAGAGTACGAACTCTGGTACATACCGAATGGAGGTGCTCCCGTTCCGAAGGGAGCACTTGCCTCAGGACCAGATGGCCAGTGGCATGGCGTTGTGCGCTATCCAGTCGAGGGGAATGGACTCATTGCCATCACTGTGGAACCAGCACCAGGAACGATGAAGCCCACGAGTCTTCCGATTGCAGCAGCACGGGTGTAGCCGTTCCAGTTTGCAGTGATCCAGATGGAATCACATGTCGTACTGAGTGATGTATGGATCAGCTCGATATGGAAGAGGGTACAGTGCCATGACCTTCGATCTCGCGAAATACAAGCTCCGTTCCCAGCATCTCGTGTACGAGGATCTTCCCTGGGATGATGTGCCCAAGACACCTCTCGATGAGGAAGCCCTGAATGCACTTGGATACATGATGGATATCGAAGGCTACACCTCCGTGTATCTTTCCCAGCTTCTTGTTGCAGGTGCCTGCCTTGAGCCCACCATCACCGGGTTTCTCCATGTCTGGGCATACGAGGAGATGTATCACTCGGATGCTCTCCGGAAATTTCTCGAGAGCTATGGAGTTCCAATCCCGGATTCTCGTGCACGTGGACTTCGCGCACGCACCAACGGAATGCGGATGCTCAATACGGCACTCATCATGGTAGCCTCACGCTGGACCCGAGTTTTTCCTGCAATCTATCTCACCATTGGCGCAGTCAATGAACTCACCACGCTCACTGGCTACCAGCAGCTTGTGGAGAAGACGCAGCATCCTGTCCTTGCAGTCCTCCTTGGCCGAATAGTGAAGCAGGAGCGGCAGCATTATGCCTTCTACCGGTGGAAGGCATCCCAGTACCTAGCATCCTCACGTTTGGCACGCGCTGTCACACGGCAGTATCTTGCGCAAACCTTCGTTGCAGTGGGGGACGGTGCCAAGTCGAAAGCGGAGATCTACCGCCTCGCACAGTACCTCTTTGCTGGCGATGCTGGAC
>DAIDIX010000002.1 GCA_027451645.1 Candidatus Dormiibacterota bacterium
CAAGACGACACCGACACCTCAGATACCAAAGCCGAGCTCTCATGTAGGTCCACTCGTAAATGCAACATACAGCAAAGCGTGCGGATCTGCGACAGTCCAGACTGGGGGGCCAACACCAACACCTGTGAGACTGAGTCCAGGACAGACTGTCCCGCCCTTCACTCAACCAACAGGACCAGTATCCGCTGCGGAAGCGACATCACTTGTGCATGAAATCCTCAATCAGCAAGCAAACATATCTGCAACGGGACTGATTCAGTGTCTTCCTCCCCAGGAAGTGGCAACGAGCGAGCTGAGCCAGTTCCTGGCAGGTACGAAGAATCTTCCCAGCAGCGTTTGGGTTGTCATTATCCAAGGCAACTTCACAGTCTCGAATGTCTCTTCAAATGCCCCAAGTCAGCCAACAAAATACATCGTGTACTTCATAAGCCCAGTACAGCCGATCCAGGTGTATTCATCCTTCATGTTCGCTTCTGGACCGCTTCCAAGTCCTCTGAACGGACTGTAGAGATGTGACGTTGCAGCTGCACTGCATTAGGAACATTCACTGAGTGTTATACCAGTGGTGTTCACCCACGAATCCAGCAAGGAGTTGGAGCTATGAGACGTGCATTTCAATTCCTTCTAGTCGCAGTGCTATCGAGCATAGCTGCCTGCTCTTCAGTCCAGAGTGGACATGGTTTGCAGACCCGGAGTTCCAAGTCTGACGGGCAGAATGTACCGCAAGTGGAGCTTTCGGAACTCAGTCGTGTTGCCTCAGGATTTGCACGCCTTATGGTGAGCACATCATCATTTACAGGCTCGTGGTCGCTCAGTTCCCGTACGACACCTTTCAGTGAAGCGGAGCGGGAGTCAGGGTTTTACGATTTCGCGACGAATGAAGGTACTTCCTCAAGTACCCCTGCTGCTTTCGTTCTTGTATATCAGCTGGGGAGTGCCTACGTTGAATATGAGCCGGCTGGTGCGAGTTCTCGGATCTGGAAAGGTATGGTCCTGCAGGCAGCTCCTGCATCCGCAGTCACACTCAGCAGTTTCGAGTATGATGTGCTCACTGCAAATCCTGGCATCACTGCAGCGATCATAGACAACGGAATGTCCAATATTGTGGACAAGGGCAGTATTGCTCTTGCTGGTCGACAAGTTGAACACTATGCTCTCACTGTCAATTTTGAGAGCGTGTTACAGCACAGTTCAAGTGAGGAGTCTCTTCTCGTCAATCAGGTTGCCCTAACAGCCATGCGGCATTCATCTGAGGTAACGAGCGATGTGTATTTGGATGCTTCCGGGGACGTAGTGCAGTGGTCCATTGACCTTCCCGGAACTGATCTTGGAACTTCAACTTTCACGATCAGTGGGCTCTACACTGGAACTGCGACAGTACATGAACCAGCTAGTGTGCAGTACCTGCAAGGCTATGCTCCTCCTACAGGAAGTGATTTGAAGCAGCATGATGGAGACGCATCATGAGCTGCACTGCATCTCACACGATGTGTCAAAGTTGTAACCGCCTTGCAATGATTGCCTTTGATTTTCCATGCAATGATGGTGTCATTCACTCGCAACATAGGCTGAAACAACAGTGAGTATCGTGAAGAACTATATAATGCTGCACTGGCTCGGGAGTACGACTGTGAGCAAAGCTAGACACCTTAGCAGATGTCGAACAAGAGCTCAGGTAATGCCGCTCTTTGCTTTGATGCTGCCAGTGATCATTGCGCTTCTTGGCTTGACCATGTCTGGCGAGATATACCTCAATGCACGGAGTCGTCTTGATGCAGCTACTGTTGTAGCTGCAATCGCTGCAAGCGGCGATGCGTGCATGGCTTCCCAGTACTCCTACGACGAGTATGAGTGTCAATATGGAACGTATCCAGGGACTGGAGGGTCGACGACCTCAATGTATGCTGCTGGACTTCCGCCTTATAGTGTTGGAATGGAATCTCCAAGCGGATCTGGCTTACTCACAACAACTCCATCGGCATCCCAAGTTACCGAAGAGCAGCAGCTGGCATCATACTCAGCTGACAGTTCCGTGCTCAACGTTCTTCAGCAGGCCTTTCCTGGCTATACGATCAATTCGGCTGCTGCACCAACAGTTGGCCAGCCGTGCCAGGGCACTGAGTCGGGGTCTGTACCCTATGCGCTCACTGCGTGCTCGAACTATGAACAGGGCTCTTCTCTTACAAACATTGAATTTCAGGTCAACGTGAGTTCAAGTTACATGCTGGATAGTGATGATTCATCCTCGGGTACATCAGATGATGCTTCTGGTGCAGATGGTGACGAATCTGGTGGTGCTCCATATGTGTGTCCAGCTACACAGCTGTTCGCACGTCAAGTCACTGTGAATGTGTGGATGCAGGCAACCCAGCCGTTTGGCGTATTCATCGGTGAATCACAGATTCTCATGCAGGCAACGCAGACAGCATATGGATGTCTTGGGAGCTGAGAATGCAGATACTTCAACTGCCACATTCACCACGGACCCAATCTCGGCATCGCTCACGAGCGCAGTCAATGGTTGAGTTTACTTTCGTATTTCCCGTATTCATAGTTATCATCTTTGGCGGAGTGGTAGCTTTCCTGTGGCAACTCGATCTGAACAGTCTGAACTTTGCTGCACAGGAAGGTGTGCAGGTTGTAGGAATGCCCAGCAATGCCCTGGGTCTTGAATGCAGTGCTGGTCAGGTAGCGTACAAGGCAGCAGTATCCGAAAGCTTCTTGGGCACGACACCACTAGTCACAGGCAGTACTGGGGCACCCTGCACTGGCAGTGTTCCAAGCAGTCAACTCCCAGATCCACTCGCCTCCTGTCCTCCAGCAGAGCGTCCGAACAGTGGGCTAGGATACAGCGTAAGCACTCCACCAACGGAACAGCAAATGATGACGTATCTCAACCGTCTCATTACGTCTTCGACATCAAATGTACTTCTTGTGTGTGCGACAGCGAACACGAATGGCGGTGCAGCGACCTCTCCAGTTGTTCTCACGATAACAATTGCGGGGTACAAGCCACTTATTGCGCCAGCACCAATACTTGGCAACCGTCTGCCAGTGTATGCGCAGGATACATATACGATTCAGGAGTTTGAGCAATGAAGGGCTTCCGCGCATTGCGCAGACAGAGACGTAGCCATGCAACAGGCCAAACAATGGTTGAGTTTGCAGTGCTGCTTCCAGTGATGCTTACTGTCTTTCTTGGAGCCATCGCTATTGATTCATATATCCAGGCACAGAGCCTGCTGCAGCAGGCAACGACTGAATCAGCCTTGACGATTGCGCGCAACTCCAATGATTCATGCTCGAACGGGGATATTGGATATTCCCAGGCAATCAGCTCATTCGATTCCGCGCTAAAGTCCCCACTCTTCAGTACTCTTCCATCACCGACTATCACCTGTGTGTCAGCTACTTCTCCACAGTCGAAATGCATAGTGACTACGGGAAGCAATTCTTGCACCAATGTTCCGGCCCTCTGCGTTGACGGTTACGGTGGAGCAGGAAGTGATGGGGGCTGCTTTGGGATCTGGAGGGGAGGTGTCGTTGGCGTGGATGCTCAGGCAAATGTCACCTTGCCATGGATTCCTCTATGGAACCATGCAACTGTACAGGCTACTGCTGCAGAAGCTCTTGAGCCATTCAGGAGCCATGTATGTCCGACATCAGCAGTTCCCATAGATTACTGCTGAATTGAAGATGTGAGGAGCTGCCCGCTCTGGGAAGCGTGCAAACTAGCCCGTCACCAGAATGAAGTCTTCCGTCACTGCACTGTGACAGGTACGCCACTAAGCTGTGCACGATGTTAACAATAATGAAAGGTATTGAAATGGCCTTCACATACGGTATTGGGGGTAACAACAGATGACTCGATGGTATAGATGGAACCCCGAAGCACGGATGCATGTTGCTCGCATGACCGTACGGTGGGTCGTTGTAATGGGTGCGTTTGCACTAACTGCCCTTGCCAACTACCAAACTGTGGCAGCGAGCTCGCCTCCCCCAGTATCCACACTCAACTGCTATCTGGTAGGGCAGCAGCAATCGTGTCCATCTGCGAGCGATGCGACCCTTCAGGCTGCTCCAACGCCAGGTGTAGTGAACTATCCAGAGCATTTCACAGCAACTGTGGATGCATGCGTTTACACTGAGCCTCCAGTCAATGGCAATAACCAGATTGCCCTCACAACGTGTACGAACCCTGGTGCAAATCCACCAACGAATGGAACAAATGCACTCATCAAGTGGATTCCGCAGACAGTGGTCGTGGAGTTTTACTACGGAAGCAACAATCCGGATCAGGTCTGCCAGTATGTCTCTACAAGTACTGCTGATCAGACCATCAATCTTCCATATGATCCCACGACAAGTCCAGCAAACGGTACCAAACAGCCATGTATCAAGTACACGTCTCTAGGATCCTACTCGGGAACGCCCCCAGTGTATACATTCACTTCAATCCACCAGTATGCCACTGCGAGCACGTATCAACCCGCAGTCGTAGTTGAGTGGAATGGAGCACAGCCATATACAACGTATGTTGCACAGACGTATTCCGTGCACTACGACTGCGGCAATCCAGCATCCGTTCTTGCAGGCAACCTTGTGAACTGCAACCAGTATCAAGCGCAGTATACTACCCAGCAGCCCCAGGGCTGGTGGGCAGGGAACACAAACGACCAGACCCAGTATTTCACGCAGTACTATGTCGGAAACAGCTCTCAGGCATACACATCAGAGAATGTGTACGCTGCAGGATGGTTTCCTGCACTGAGCTCTGGACAGAGCACGTGGGCAGGATGCTGTGGCTATGACGGCTACTATGGATCTGCCTATGATGAGTTCAATGGCTGCAACAACGTTGGCGTGAGCTGGAACTGGGAAACCTGGGCTGGCACATATGTGTGGCCGGACTACAACTCCTGGTCAGGCTGCATAGGCATTGACAATGATGATGCATATACCACCGGATACTCCTCACTGACCCAGGCATATGGAGGTGGAGTCACCACATTCCCTAGTGGGATTTGGTATCCGTATCTCACAAGCTCCCCGGTAACCAGGTATGTCGACCAGCAGTACGTTGCATCCTACACAGCGAGCTATCACACTTCGCAGTACTACTGGCAGTTAGTGTACGAGTATGTGCCAGTGCAGAATGTGTATTACTACTACCAGATCAACACTGCACCGAACAACTCCGTCCAGACCACAACTGTAGTGGATACCTGCGCACAGGCAGGAGGATGTCAGTACAACTACAACGTTCCGCCACCATACTTTCAGTACTACACAATCAATGACACGTTGAGCCAGCCTGTATTCCAGACGTCAAGCAGCTGGTCACAAGACCCGGCGTGGAAGACTGACTATACCCAGTGGCTAAGTTATGCAGTTGGGTCATATACCGACTACTGGTACTCATACAACTGGGCATATCAGGCCTATCCCACAGGATGGAACAGCCGGTCAATCTACGCCTGCAGCTTCACTGGATGGACAAACCTCGATCTTGATGGTGACAGTGACATGGGATATTCGTGGAACAACAACTGCTGGTACCAACAGCCCCTTGGATGGGAAAGCTATGCAGGCTATCCCGCGTACATCTTCGCAACACCTCACGGATATACCAACTACTATGGATACTGGAACGTCAACACCTGGTGGTACGGATATGTCGGCTGGAACTGGCAGCTCCATTACTACACGACAGTCAGCTACACCAATGTCACATATCAGGAGCTCGATGGAGCATGGCATGACTGGCCATGGACAACTGTCTCAGTCTCATACAACGCAGTGAACCCTGTCACACTCCAGGTGAAGCAGATTGAGGGCAGCAAGTCCTAGTCGGGAGGCCACGATCCAATATCGTCCTGAAGAAGGAGGAAAGCCGAAAGGCTTTCCTCCTTCACTATGGATGTATCCTGGGAAACTGTCACAAGGATGCGACTGCTACTGTGTATGCAGGAGCGAAATCCAGAGTATGATGACCATGAAAATGTGCAATGTACATTGTCCAGCCGGGCAGGAGGATTCATGAAGTTCCCTCAAACAAGACACTTTGCCGTGGCAGCAGGAGTAGTGCTTGCAGCAGGACTGCTTATGCAGGGCAGCGCGGTTCTTGCAGCCAGCTCGGGATGGACCAAATATGACCTGCCCAGGCCTTCAAGTGTTCCAGCTAGCTATGTATTCAGTGAAAATATTACCCGCATTGATTCTCTGCCTGGCAGTGGAGGAATCATAGTAGCAGGTTCAGCAGTTGGGCATGCCCCAAATGCGTCAGGCGGCCAGATATTGCCATTTGTCCAGATTGAATCCGGAGGCACTGTGCATGACATTTCGCCATCATTTCCTGGCACAAGCACAGTCGTAACATCTGTGAGTGGACTGGCACCGAATGACATCTGGATTGTTGGCTCCTCCCAGCCAGGCAACAAGTACTCTGATGAGGTCCCATCGTACGCATTCGCAGACCACTGGAATGGAAGCAATTGGCAGCTTTCCGCGCTGCCCCAGGTGGCAAAAACTGTTCCTGGCTCACTGTACAGTGTTTCGGAGGATGCGCCAAATGATGTCTGGACAGTAGGATTCAGTGGAGCAAAGGGGGCTCCCACCAATTTCCTGTTCCATTGGAATGGTTCAGCATGGACAGCTCTCCAGGAGCCAACGGCCAACTCGTATCTGCAGGCTGTTCAGGCATTTAGTCCCCTAAACGTTGTATTCCTTGTGGGAAGCACAGTTCGCAAGGCGCCTGTCATGCAGGTGTGGAATGGGTCTTCCTTCATCAACAATGCGATGCCTTTCCAGAATAGTGGAGCAATAGCAAGTCCAACATTTCTTTCAGGCAGTTCAGTCACAAACTTGTGGATTGCGGTGCAGGTCAACTCGCCAGCTGGACAGCAGACTGGAATATATCACTGGAATGGCACAGGGTTTTCTGCTCTGCCAGATATGAAGTCCGTTTCAGGAGGAAACTTCTCAGTGACATCCGTTGGTGCTGTTGCGAGTGACAATCTGTGGGTGACTGGTGTTACTTCGACAGGAAGGCAGGGCAAGACGCTCATTCCTACTCCATTCATTGAGCATTTCAACGGATCATCATGGTCTGTAGTGCAAATAACGCTCAATGGCAAGAAGACAAGTGGCGAGATTGCTGATGTGACACCTGTCAGCCAGGACACCGTTGCCTTTGCGGGAATAACCACACCCGAGAATGGATTCATTCTTCTTCATTCGGGAACTACTGTGGCGCCACTTGATCTTGGGAAGACAGGTGCCTCAGGTTTTCCCCTGTGGCTTGTGGTGACGATTGTCGTGGTTGTTGTTCTTGCAGCAGGGGTGATAGTGACCGTAATGCAGAGACGAAAGGTAAAGAAGGGCCAGGCCAATGCGTAGACGCGCACTGTTTCTGTCAATGCTCAATGTATGCGCATTGGCGTGCATCGCAGCAGTTGTTGCTGCCTGTGGTAGTTCCTCAGCTCCTCAAGCTTCACCTGTGTACGTGAAGTATTCTGGGACGGGAATCGAACACACCATCAGCATTGCAGAGGGCGGCAATGGCAATGTTGCACATGTCAATGTCGACCTTGTCAACGTAGTGGATCCTATTGCAGGGAGTGTGGCGCCAAAGGGAGATAGAGCAATTGCCTTTGAGCTTGGGTTCACCTACAAGGGCATGTCTTCCTTCCAAGTGGGATCTGATGCAACCATCACCCTCAATGCAGGCTTTGGTGCATCAGTGATGGACTCCGATGGTGTTCAGTATCTTCCAGCCTCGATCCAGCCATCTGCGACATACCATGGTGTGAGTCCGTTTGTAACGGCACATACACTGCACACGGGAAATATACTGCCCCTAAACACGATGAAGCGTGGCCTTATCATCTTCTATGTGCCAGCAAATGCTGCAGTAGTGAGCCTCACATACCAGCCGATGAACATGACTTCGCAGCCACTTACGTGGAACTTCGGATAGGACAGGCAATCCCGAAGCGTTGTTTCATCGATGGTTCAGCACGAGAATCTCACTCGTTATGAGCCGTATCAGTGGGCGACTTGCTGTGCTAGCGACTCAAGCGTAGTGGTGCGCGATGCAGCGCTGATGTCAGCACTGTCAAGAGCAATTTCTACTGCATCTTGACCGCTCATGAGAGCAATGATGCCTGAGGTGGCTGACTCTTTCACTATTGGCGCAGTTGAGCTTGACACAGAAGGACCAATATCGTATCCGAGGGATGCAAGTGGAGTGCCTGGATATACAGTGACCACAAGGGATCTTCCATCGGATACTGTGTACCGGCACTGGCCAATGGGTGTACCAGCACCACCGAATGAGCCGGTCTGACTCACCTGGAATGCAGGAGTCGAGTAGTCGGAGCTCCAGGTGCTCGTCCCGAGTGCAGAGCTGACTGCGGTCGCAGACAGCATGCTGCAGGCATTCGGAGTGACATCAGGCGTTGTTGGTGGAACAGTGTTCGTTGGCACATCGGAGTAGCCAGGAGAGCATGCTGTTAGCAGGAGGGTTGCACCACCAGCAAGGATGGCGGAGATAGCCTTCATCATCGTCCGATGCGGTACTGATTGCAGCCGTCGCATGCATTGCATCATCAATCTGCACTCCTCACTCGATTGTTCCACCTGCATCACGTGCGCATCACGATGTCCGGAAACCACGCAGTGCGCTTTGGGTTCGGATATTAGGATACACATTGGCTGCGACCTTCTGTCCATCACACAAACCTCCAGTGCATGCGGTACAATTGCGGCAATTCAGCATGAGGAGGGATCGGCATGAACCGTCGCAATCATAGGCACCAGCAGCCTGCAAAACACACTCCTACGGTGGTAGAGCCAAATCTCGACGCTGTGGGTGCCTCGCTCACTCCCCGTGCAAAAACACTCCTCCGCTGGCTTTTTGACCATCAGGGCGAGGATCGGCCGCTTACGGAATCCGGTCTTGCGAAAGAGGATGCAGAGCGTGCATTCTTCGAACTCAATGATGCTGGACTTGTGAAGCTCGTTCCTGGTGCTGCTGCAGGAGTTGTTGTTCCTGATGCAGTCCGTTCTGCAATGGTTCCTGAGCGCTACCTTGTGAACATGATTGGCGAGATGCCTGAGCAGTCTGAGGCAGCAGAAGCCTGGAAGACCGCAGCAGAGGCAATTGCTGCATATCGAGCGAAATGGAAGATCACGGATGCTTCCCATGCACTTGGTGGCGGAAGGGTCGTCATGCACGGTGCTGAGCAGCGGACTGATGCCATTGCAGCATGGGCGACAATCCATGAGTTCCGACGCATCAAGGCTGCTCAGGCTCCATCCCAGGAGATTTCCTGAACTCCATGCAGGACACGGAAGTGGACGAGTACCCGACGTGGGTGCAGCATGCACTCGACTGTGGACTCATTACATCCCTGGAAGCACGACGGTTCATCGGGCAGGCTCTTCCTCTCACGCATGGCTCCCCTCTCCAGCTCATTGGCCGAGGACGGCGTGGTCATGTGACCTGCAGATGCCGCTTCACTCTTGCACACTCGTGCACAAAGCTTCCAGCCCCAGTGCGATTCACGATGTAGACCGTGGTATAGTGCAGTAGCGCACGTTCAGCGCATCGGAGTCGGAAGCTCCCGCACTTCGAATGTCGGATCGTATCAGTCGATGTGTCACATCGAGCGTTGAGTGGGATAGAGGCCTGTATGGGGAAGAAGCTCATCATTGTGGAGTCGCCGAGCAAGGCGAGGACGCTTTCGAAATTTCTCGGATCGTCATTCATTGTGAAAGCATCGATGGGACATGTCCGGGATCTCCCGAAATCGAAGATCGGGGTTGATATCGAGCATGGGTTCACACCCCAGTATCAGGTCATCAAGGGACGTGAGAAGAGCATTGAGGAACTGAAGCAGGCTGCAAAGCAGGCTGAGGAAACCTATCTTGCATCCGACCCTGACCGTGAGGGTGAGGCCATTGCATGGCATCTTGCAGAGGCACTGAAGCTGAAGAATCCAGTACGCATCGTATTTCACGAGATCACCCGGGGTGCTGTCGAAGAGGCGATGGAGCATCCACGGAGCATTGACAGATCGCTGGTTGCTGCCCAGGAGGCACGTCGGGTCATCGACCGGCTCCTTGGCTACAAGCTCAGCCCCTTCCTCTGGAAAAAGGTCAGGGCTGGACTCAGTGCTGGCCGAGTGCAGTCCGTTGCAGTACGGCTCGTTGCGGACCGGGAGGCAGAGATCGAGGCATTTGTTCCTGTCGAGTCATGGTCCCTCGAGGTTGTGCTTGAGCATTCCAATGGACACACGTTCACTGCCCGCCTCAGCGAGATAGCAGGAGCAGCTGTACCAAAGAAGAAGGCGAAGGCTGATGAGCAGGACGACAGGGAAAGTGAGGAGCGTGTGCTTGTCCATTCCGAGGATGAGGCAGCCTCACTCCTCGAGAAGCTCGGCTATGCGAAAGATGGCTTTCCTCTTGATGGTCCAGGCATCTGGACAGTCACGAAGGTCACGACAGCGAACCAGTCCCGCTCAGCACCTCTTCCCTACACAACAAGTGTGCTGCAGCAGGATGCAAGCACACGGCTCAGGTTCTCGCCAAAGCGGACAATGCTCCTTGCACAGCAGCTGTATGAGGGCGTGGATCTCGGAGACCAGGGGCCAGTTGGTCTCATCACCTACATGCGTACTGACTCCACCCGGCTCAGCGATGAGGCAGTGGGAATGGCCCAGAGCTTCATCAGATCCACATACGGGGAGCAGTACGTACGGACAACGAAGCCTGTGCAGCGTGGAAAGTCAGCACTCCATGTGCAGGATGCACATGAGGCAATTCGTCCCACGGATGTTGCACGAACTCCGGATGTTGTGAAGGATGTCCTGGATCCCTCCCAGTTCCGGCTGTATGAGCTCATCTGGAAACGCTTCGTTGCAAGCCAGATGGCTGAGGCGAAGATCCGCTCAACCCGTGTCGTGCTTGACCGTGAAGGGTGCCTCTTCCGTGCTTCAGGATCCGTAGTCGAGTTCGACGGATTCCAGCGCATCTGGCGTCGTGATGAAGGAACAGAGCGGGAGGAGAAGATCCTTCCGGCGCTCAGTGAGGGCGAGAGCCTTCCGGGCCTCAGGATCGATGCAGAACAGCATTTTTCCCAGCCTCCGCCTCGCTACACAGAAGCCTCCCTCATCAAGGACATGGAGGAGAAGGGCATTGGCCGTCCATCGACGTATGCTCCGACACTCGATGTCATCCAGCAGCGGCGGTATGTTGTCCAGAAGGAACGGAAACTCTACCTCACTGCGCTCGGGAAGACTGTGGATCTTGTCCTCAGGGAAAACATACCCTCAGTTGTAGACGTTGCCTTTACCGCAGAACTTGAGAGCCAGCTCGACAAGATTGAGGAGGGAAGCTCCGAGTACGAACCCATTGTTGCAGGCTGGTATGGCCCATTTGAGAAGACTGTCGAGACAATGAACGAGTCTGTCCAGCGTGTGAAGATTCCTGTGAAGGAAACAGGAGAGGAGTGTCCAAAGTGCCATGAGGGACAGCTCGTCATCCGTGAGGGCCGGTACGGTGAGTTCGTTGGATGCTCCAGGTATCCTGAATGCGACTACGTGCGCAATGAACGCGGGGGTACTGCAGAGCCAACTGGTGAGAACTGTCCGCTCTGCGGCAAGCCGCTTGTCACACGAGTAGGACGGAGGGGCCCCTTTGTTGGATGCTCCGGGTATCCGTCATGCCGGTATGTTGCGCCAAGTGCCCAGGAAGGGGAGTCACCACAGCCGAAGGATCTTGGACCATGTCCGGACTGCGGGAGTCCGCTCCTCATCCGACGGGGCCGCAGGGGAGCGTTCATTGGGTGTTCTGCATATCCAAAGTGCCGACACACTGCACCACTCGAACCGGGATCGGAAGCAGCAGCTGCTGCAGCCACGACTACTGCATCCCAGGTGGAACCGACTGGCGAGATGTGTCCAGACTGCGGGAAGCCGCTTGTGACACGGCAGGGCAGGTTTGGTCCATTCATCTCGTGCTCGGGATATCCAACTTGCAAATACCGTCCTCCAAAGACTGCGAAACCTGCAGGAAGCGGGGAAGACGAGGAGTAGCTGCAGCGGTTCCAGTCAGTGTATCTGGTATTGTGAAAGCAATTCACACACAGTGGTGATGCTCTCAGAGGGTGGCGTGATATACGCAACTGGGAGCACATGATCCGCTGTGGAGGTCAACCCACAACTGGAGGAAGTGCACTGTGTCTACAGTCACAATGCGGCAGATGCTGGAAGCAGGCGTACATTTCGGGCATCGCACAAGCCGGTGGAATCCGAAGATGCGCCCATACATTTTCACATCGCGAAACGGTGTGCATGTCATTGACCTCGCCAAGACGAAGTCGATGCTTGATGAGGCCCTTGAGGCCATTCGCGATGCAGTGGCTGGTGGCGAGAAGGTGCTTTTCGTGGGAACGAAAAAGCAGGCACAGGATGCCATCCGTGAAGTCTGCGATGCGACAGGACAGCATTATGTCGTGAACCGGTGGCTCGGTGGCATGCTCACGAACTATCCTGTCATGCGCCAGCGGGTCCGGAGGCTCCAGGAACTTCGTGAATACAAGGAGCGGGGAGACTTCGAGCGCATGTCGCGGAAGGAAGCGAACATGTACCAGGACGAGCTCACACGGCTCGAGGCGAACTTTGGCGGACTTGCCACAATGGATGCCCGACCGGGAATCCTCTTCGTCATTGACTGCAAGCGTGAGACCCTTGCAGTGAAGGAAGCGAATACCCTCAGCATTCCCATTTTTGCCATTGTGGACACCAACTGCGATCCAGACAAGGTCGAATATGTCATTCCTGGCAATGATGACTCGATGCGTGCAATCACCCTCATTCTCAAGGCAGTCCAGGGAGCGATCGAGGAGGGAATGGAACTCCAGAAGAAGCGGAAGACTGATGCATCCGCCAAGGAGTCAACGGACAGTGAGCAGGCAGTTGCAGTAGCACAAGGTGGAGAAGCATAAGATGGCTGAAGTCACAGCACAGGCCGTGAAGAGTCTTCGGGACATGACAGGTGCAGGCATGATGGACTGCAAGAAGGCGCTTGTCGAGACCGGGGGCGATGTGGAGAAAGCCAAGGACTGGCTTCGCGAGAAAGGACTTGCAAAATCAGCAAGCCGTGTCGGCCGCGAGGTTCGTGAAGGCATTGTTGAATCGTATGTCCACAAGTCGAGTGGTATTGCAAAGCTTGGCGTTCTCGTTGAACTGAACTGCGAATCGGACTTTGTAGCAAAGACTGATGACTTCCAGGCACTAGCCCGGGAAATTGCTCTCCAGATAGCTGGCAAGGCCCCACTATATGTCAGGAAAGAGGATGTTCCCCAGGACATCCTCGACCGGGAGATCGCGATCTACCGCAACCAGGTGGAAGGAAAGCCAGAGAACATTGTCGAGAAGATCATTGCAGGAAAGCTGGATGCGTTCTACAAGGAGGTATGCCTCCTGGAGCAGCCATGGATCCGAGATGAGAAGGGCAAGCAGACCATTGGCGAGATGATTCACGAATCGATAGCGAAGATGGGTGAGAACATCACTGTCTCACGCTTCTCCCGGTTCCAGGTTGGGGAGACAGCCTCAACGAGTTCATCGAATGGACACCACGAGTGATATGCCGCAGGAAGCAGTAGCTGCTTCACGGGCGACAGGGACTCGGACACCCAAATACCGTCGTGTAGTTCTCAAGATCAGTGGTGAAGCCCTCATGGGCAGCCGCGGGTATGGCATTGATACGGGTACGGTGTACCAGATTGCAGAGCAGCTGCGAGATGTCCATGCGCTGGGAGTTGAACTTGCTGTCGTTGTAGGTGGCGGAAATATCATCCGCGGAGTCGAGATAAGCTCCCAGGGTCTTGACCGTGTGGCTGGCGACTACATGGGCATGCTTGCCACAGTCATCAATGCGCTTGCACTCCGGGATGCACTTGAGCAGAGTGGCCTTCAGTGCCGGGTACAGACTGCAATAGCGATGCAGCAGGTCGCAGAGCCCTTCATTCCACGACGTGCAATCCGGCATCTCGAGAAGGGCAGAATTGTCATTCTCAGTGCAGGTACGGGGAATCCCTTCTTTTCGACGGACACTACTGCTGCACTTCGTGCTGCAGAGATCGGTGCAGAAATTCTCCTCAAGGCAACGAAGGTGGATGGCATCTACACAGCAGATCCAGTGAAGAATCCTGGTGCAGAACGCCTTCACCACCTGAGCTACCTTGACGTACTCAACCGTGGACTCCAGGTGATGGATGCTACAGCCCTCACGCTTTGCATGGACAATGCAATGCCAATAATCGTCTTTGATCTTCTTACACGTGGCAATATTGAACGCGTGATCTGTGGAGAGGATATCGGTACCCGAGTGGATGCAGGAGAGTAGGTATGGCTGGAGAACATGAGGAGACACTCCTCTCAATGGAAGAACTCATTGCCCAGGCTAAGGAGAGGATGGAGCGCAGCATTGAGGCCCTGAAGAAGGAACTTGTGGGGATCAGGACTGGTCGTGCCAATCCTGCACTCGTTGACCGCCTGCAGATCGACTACTACGGTTCATCAACTCCCCTCCAGTCGCTTGCGAACATCTCCACGCCGGAGGCCCGTCTCCTTGTCATCCAGCCGTTTGATCGCACAGCAATTCCTGCAATAGAGAAGGCGATCATGACGAGCGAGCTTGGACTCACGCCCTCGAATGATGGCCAGGTTATCCGAGTCGGGATTCCCCAGCTGACAGAGGAACGAAGACAGGAGTACGTGAAGCTTGTCCACAAGCGGGCTGAGGATGCGCGGGTATCCGTGCGGAATGTCCGTCGTGACACTGTCGACCAGTTCCGGAAACTGGAAAAGGCTGGCAACATCAGCAAGGATGAAGTGGAACGGGAACTGCAGCATGTGCAAAAGGTCACGGACAGCCATGTCGAGATCATTGAGGGCCTGGCAAAGAAGAAGGAAGCGGAACTTCTCGAAGTGTAACGTCCGCTCCCAGGACACCCGTTGTATGAGTGAGTAGTTCACGACTGGAGAGCGTATCATCGAACGGCCCTTTCCCCCAGCAGCAATTCTCCCACGATCCACCAACACGATTCCCGTGCATGTGGGAATCATCATGGATGGAAATGGAAGATGGGCGAAATCCCGGCACAGGCCACGGCTCTTTGGCCATCGTGCTGGAGTCCGGGCAATCCGGCCTGTCCTTGATGCATTCCATGAACGTGGAGTGCACATGCTCACGCTCTATGCCTTCAGCACAGAAAACTGGAGAAGGCCAGATGATGAGGTAAGAGGCCTCATGACACTCCTTGGAGAGACTATCGATCGCGAAACGGATGAGCTGCATGCGAATGGCATTCAGATCCGTGCAGTGGGAGACAGGTCCCGTCTTGGGGAGCGGCTGCAGGCAAAGATCCGCATGGCTGAGGAGAAAACGAAAGCGAATACTGCAGGGATGCTCAATGTTGCTATCAATTACGGCTCCAGGCATGAGATCATCGAGGCGTTCCAGGATGCCACAGTGCACGGAGTATCTTCCGAGGAGATGACTGAGGAGATCCTCTCGTCCTACCTTTACACCAGGGGAATTCCGGATCCGGATCTCATCATCCGTACAGGAGGCGAGTATCGCCTCAGCAATTTTCTCCTCTGGCAGGCAGCGTATGCTGAACTCTTTGTGACGCCAACGCTCTGGCCAGATTTCAGTCCCACCGACATCGATGAGGCACTTGCCTTCTTTGCTGGACGGGAACGGAGATTTGGGTCAACATCGGAACAGGTGGACGCTTCCAGGAAGGAAAAACGTGCGTAATTTCCTCAGCCGTCTTGCCTCTGCTGCAGTGCTCATTGCACTTGTTGTCATCACGATTCTTGTGAGAGGGTGGTTTGCTGCTGTCGTGGTGTGCATCTTCGGACTTGCTGCAGCGTGGGAACTCTCTCGCATGGCAGAAAGGGCAGGCCTTCACGTGCATCCCGTGATTCTCTACCCCACCACACTTGCACTCACGCTTCGTGCCATGGTTCCAGCCCACCTCCCAGTTGTTGAATGGTGCTGCATCTATGCAGTCATTGCAGGGCTTGGCATGATGGTGTTCCAGAAGGCGACGCCAGCTGGATGGATGTCTGCACTTGGCATTGCTGCGTACGTTGGTCTCGGTCTCGGATATGTCCTTCTCCTGCTGGATCGCGCTCCCCGGAGCGATCCGCATCTCGGGATGCTGCTCGTTGTCGTGATGCTTGCGGGAATTGTCGCCTGTGACACGGGAGCGTATGCAGTGGGCATCCCGTTTGGCCGACACAGGCTCATGCCTGACATCTCGCCAAAGAAGTCCATCGAGGGGGCAGTTGGTGGTCTTGCTGCAGCAGTAGTGGTGGAGACAGTGTGCGGTATGTGGCTCCTCAGCCTCAGCATGCCTGCGAGTGCTGCTCTTGGTGTGCTCATCGGCATCCTGTCACAGGTTGGGGACCTTGCCGAGTCTGCTCTGAAGCGGCAGGCTGACATGAAGGACTCAAGCAACCTCATACCTGGCCATGGCGGTGTCATGGACCGCTTCGACAGCATTCTCTTCGTAGTGCCAGTCATCTACTGGTATCTCCAGGCTGTACTGAGGATACGGCCATGACAGAACGGATTCGCGTTACCGTCCTGGGAGTAACGGGCTCAATAGGGATGCAGACCTGTGATGTCATGCGCCGCTATGCTGATCGCTTTGAACTCGTTGGAATGACGGCTTCCCAGTCACCGAAGATCCGGGAGCTGCAACGGGAATTCCCACAGGCGCGAGTTGCAACACATCACGAAGTCATGCCAGACATCCCTTCTGGAGCTGATGCTGTTGCCGAAGTTGCTGGTGCAGGGGCTGACATCGTTGTTGTGGCAATTCCCGGAATTGATGCACTGCGACCTGCCCTTGCAGCAATAGATGGAGGCTCCGACATTGCCCTTGCATCCAAGGAAGTGCTCGTGGTTGGCGGAGTGCATGTCATGGACCGTGCAGCAGATGCTGGTGTTGCGATCTACCCTGTTGACAGCGAGCACAGTGCCATTTGGCAATGCCTCCGTGGCGAGACCCGTGAAGATGTTGTCCGCATCATTCTCACAGCAAGTGGAGGAGCGTTTCGTGACTATTCTGCGGATCAGCTCGCAGCAGTCACTGTTGAGGATGCACTCCAGCATCCGACATGGAACATGGGGGTGAAGGTGACTGTGGATTCTGCTTCGATGATGAACAAGGCGCTTGAGATGATCGAGGCACATCACCTTTTTGCCATGCCCATGGATGCGATCGATGTCGTCGTGCACAGGCAGAGCATTGACCATTCGATGGTGGAACTCGCAGATGGCGGGATTGTTGCTGCCCTTTCTGTTCCCGACATGCGCCTTCCCATCGCACTGGCCCTGAACCGGGGCCGGAGGCTTCCTGGCGTCATACCTCCAATCTCCTGGTCAGATGTCCCACTTCTCCAGTTCGAGCCGATCGACACGAAACGCTACCCTGCAATTGAGCTTGCACGTCATGCAGGAAATGATCCGTCTGGTGGACGTGCATGTGTACTCAATGCAGCAAACGAGATTGCTGTGGACGCTTTCTGCTCCCGCGGACTGCGGTTTGTCGACATAGTGCCACTTGTTGAGAAGACTATCGAGAAGCTCGATGGGGAACATCCTGGAGGGATTGGGGATCTCGTGCAGCTTGATCATTCTGCACGGGAAGTTGCCCGCACGCTTGCCAGTGCAATGCATGGGGTAGGATGACACTGTGATTGGCTTTCTTTTCGGTCTTCTGGTCTTCATTGTCGTCATCTTTGCTGTCATCATCGTCCACGAGCTCGGTCATTTCGTGGTTGCGAAGCTGTCCGGCATCCGTGTAGATGAGTTCTCCTTTGGGTTTGGCTGGCGCATTGCATCGCGGAAGAAGGGGGAAACAGAGTACTCCATCCGTGCGATTCCAGCAGGCGGGTATGTCCGCATGGCAGGAATGCTCGGTCTTGAAGGTGAGGCTGATGCTGGCCCACGAAATTTCTATCGTGCAGCCTGGTGGAAGAGGGCACTTACCATTCTTGCTGGCATTGTCTCCAACTTCATTTTTGCTGGAGTCCTTTTTGCAATCGTGTTTGCTGTACCGATGAGTTCTGTCCTGCCAGCAGGCGAGCCGCTTGCAAATGCAGGATTTCACAATGGAGATGTTGTTGTGGAAGCAGGAGGGATTGCTGTTCCATCAGGCTCGCTTCTTGCTGCTGCTGCTGCCATTCACAAGGCGACGATCCGTTCAGAGGGATATCCGCTTCCTGTTGTCATGCGGACTGCAGCAGGAACGACAGTCCGAACGCACGTGACTCCAGAGCTTGTGCTGTATGTGGGCGTGACACAGCCAAAGTCATCACCACTGCTCAATGGTGGTGCATACGTCATTGATGCAGTCAATGGTGGTCCAGTTCCCAAGGGCAAACCGGAGGAAGTGCTTGGGAGTGGTGCTCCTGTAACAGTGGCAGTTCATGCGGAAGGGGCAACAGGAACACCTGGAGCAGATCACACCGTGACGATCTCGAAGGTGAAGGATGCAGGAAATACTCCGATCGTCTCCGGGGAATATCGTGCAGCCTGGCGGATTGGCTATGAGGCTCCATTGCCTGGAGAGGCACTGCCGCTCGCAGTACGGGATGGGTTCGGTGCTGTTCCCCAGTACATCAGCACGACTATGGGACAGCTCTGGCACCTCATCTCCTCGAATCCTGGCGGGCTCAATGGGCCAAATGGACTTTCTGGGCCAGTGGGAATCGCCATTGTGGGAGCACAGCAGGCAAAGGCAGGCTGGGTATCGTTCCTCGAGTTCGTTGCAGTCATCAGCACAAGCGTTGGCATCATGAATGTCCTCCCAGTCCCATTTCTTGATGGAGGAAAGTTCCTTCTTCTCCTCATTGAGGGTGTCCGCAGAAAGCGCATGCGGCCCGAACGTGAGGCAATCATTACGACAGTGGGTCTTGCCCTTCTCCTCATACTTGCGTTTTATGTCACGATTGGAGACATAGAGAAGATTCCACTGTTTCTCAAGGGGTCATAGATGGGCAGCGAGCGAAGGGCAACAGTCCCGATCAATGTTGGCGGTGTCGTTGTTGGTGGTGCTGCACCAATCTCTGTGCAGTCGATGACGAAAACCCAGACTGAGGACGTTGCTGCAACTCTCCGGGAGATTGAGGCTGCAGCAGAGGCTGGAGCAGACATCATGCGTGTCACCTGTGACACGAAGGAGGCGGGAACTGCACTGCGGGAGATCGTGAAGGGCTCCCCACTTCCCCTTGTTGCGGACATTCACTATGATGCACCGCTTGCACTCATGGCCCTCGAGGCTGGAGTGGCATGTCTCAGGCTCAATCCGGGAAACATCACTGATGCGGAAAAGGTGAAGGACATTGCTGCCGAAGCGAAGGCACGTGGTGTGCCAATCCGCATTGGCGTGAACTCCGGCAGCATTCCAGGAAGAAAGGACATTGCCCGGGGCAGGGGTGAATCCATTGATGAGACTGTGGACAGGATGGTTGCTGCTGCTCTCCATCACATCAGGATTCTTGAGGAACTGGATTTTCGCGCAATCAAGGTATCCCTGAAGGCAAGTGATGTCCTCACGACAGTGCGGGCAAATCGTGCATTTGCTGCACTTGGCAACCGGTATCCGCTTCACCTGGGGCTCACTGAGGCTGGACCACCAGAGACAGGAAGCATCAAGTCTGCAATGGCGCTTGGCATTCTTCTCGCAGAGGGCATTGGCGATACCATACGTGTATCGCTTGTTGCACCGCCTCCTGTCGAGGTGAAAGTCGGGAAGGAGATTCTTGCGAACCTCCAGCCTGCACAGAGCAGGCCGAATCTCATTGCCTGTCCAACATGTGGAAGGCTCGAGATCAACATGGTCCCCATGGTCGCACAGGTTGAGGCTGCTCTCCAGCGTGTGAAGAGACCGATAACGGTGTCAGTCATGGGGTGTGTCGTAAACGGTCCTGGAGAAGGCATGCATGCAGACATGGGCATTGCTGGTGGCCGCCAGAAGGGAATCTTCTACAAGCGGGGAAAGGTTGTGGCAACACTCCCAGAGGAGGAGCTTCTCGCAACGCTCCTCCATGAGCTTGAGACCATTGCAGATGAGGATGCAGCGCTCCTTGAGGCAGGCAAGCCGCTTCCAGTGGGTCTTGGAGAAGAGTAGCTTCAGATGGTCTTCAACCGGTTCTTTGGCAGTTCACCGTGGACGTACATTGCTGGCATCATCGGTATTGTGGTGTACTTCCTTCCGACACTCATTGCAGTGCGAAGGCACAGATCCTGCCTTCTCGTGTTTCTCATCAACCTGTTCTTCGGTGTGTCCGTGATTGGATGGATCATTGCCCTCATCCTTGCAATCCGGTAGCACTGCTCATCCGAGAAGATGCATGACGAAGCTTCCAAGCAGTATGAGAAGAGTCCAGCCGAGTGCTCCAAGTCCCAGTCCAGCAAGCACGACGATCCGATCCCGGAGCAGGAGCCCGAGCGTCATGATGGTCGCTCCCATGGCAGGAAGTGTATCGAGTCCTGAAAATGGCGGAGCGAGAAAGGCTCCTGCAAGGAACAGGAGAAGAATCACGCCCACAGCAGACTGGACAGGCTGTCGTGCAAGGAATTTCGCAGAACGTGGCCGAGAGTGATGCTCGATCCATCGGATGATCCGGATTGTGCGTGGGAGCAGACGGTTCATGAATGTCGCTGAAAGCGTAATGCGCCGAATGCGGCCTGGAAGGAGTGCATGGGTTCTCCCTGTAATGAGCTGTATTGTGGGAATGACAGCAATGATCTCGAAGAGGTGGGTGAAACCTCCTGTAGGCAGTGGGAGGGCTGCAGGGAAGAGGAGCATGCAGATGAGGATGAGAAGTCCTCGTTCCCCAAAGATGGATACAAGGTGATCGAGATCCTTGGGAATATCTGATGTTCTCCACAATTCAAGAGAAGTGCTCAGCGGCTCAGGTGACGGATCCATACTTTTCTTGTACCCGTCATGGGTCATGGAGCATACGTGCGAGTTTGTGCAGTCGAGAACGCGTCAGCAGAGACACATGTCCGTACCCTGCAAGCGTCAGCACAACATCATGAAAACGTGCAGTGCTGACAGGTGTACCCGGGAGAGTATGCGAACTCGAAGTCCGGGAGAGATGAAATGGTGTCAGACTTCTGAAGGTTTCGGGGATGATGATGCGAGCACAGCACGTGGTAGAGCAAATGTGGCAGCAAGTCCCAGCAGGATGAAGAGACCAGCGAGGAAGGCATCAAATTTCGCTGCATCAGTGACAGCCTGAGAGGCAGCAGCAATAATGGGACCACTTCCAGGATAGGCACGGAGTCCTGGAATGCCTGCACCACCTGTAGCCTTGACCAGGGACACAATGCCATGGACTGCTGCCGGGGGAAGGGTATGGAGCTTCGAGAGCGCTGATGTCGTACGGTTTGCCAGGATGGTGAGGAACATTGTTCCAAGTATGGCAACACCGAATGCAGAACCGACCTGGCGGGCAGTGGACTGGATGCCGGACGCCTGGCCACTGTCCACAATGGGCACATCCGTGAGAATGACACCAGTGAGCTGGGCAGATGCCATGCCCACTCCCAGGCCATAGATGAAGAGCCATGGAGCAAGTCCCCATCCTGTACTTGAAACTGTGACCATGAGTCCGAGAAGACCAAGGCCGACAGCTTCAAGAAAGAGTCCAAGACGTGCAATATTCCGTGCGGAGAGTGACTTCGACAGTAGTGGCGTCATGCCACCTGCAATGAAGGCGCCAATAGCGAGTGCAAGAAATACAAACCCAGTGCCAAGCGCACTGTACCTGAGTACGCCCTGGAGGAAGAGTGGCAGTACAAAGAGGAGACCGAACTCTCCAAGCGAGACTACGAATGCTGCAAGGTTGCCGAATCCGAAGCTCCGGATACGGAAGAGACCAAGGTCCATGAGAACAGTCCTGTGTGCCGTGCGTCGAGCCATCTCCACAGCAAAAAAAACGATGAGCATGATGATTCCCGCGATGAAGATGAAGGGAATGATGGATATCCACATGGTTGGCCAGTGCCATCCAAATGCACTGAAAGTGCGCTCCTGTGTCCACCAGCCGTACTGGGCACTTTCGATGAGCGCGAACACAACCCCGCCAAGGCCGAGAATGGAGAGGAGGTTGCCTGGGATATCGAAGCCGGGACGTGAAGCTGGATCTGATGTTTCCTCGATGAAGAAGAGGATGCCAATGACAATGAGGATTCCTATGGGAACGTTGACAAGAAATGCCCAACGCCAGCTCACGTCAGTGGTGAGCCAACCTCCGAGGAGTGGTCCCACAGCTGCAAATCCTCCGATAGTGGATCCCCATACAGCAAATGCAATTGCCCTGCTTGAGCCTGTGAACAGGGCATTGACTGTTGAGAGGGTGGAAGGAAGGATCATGGCGCCACCAATGCCTTGAAGTGACCGGGCAAGTATGAGGAGGCCCCCATTGGGTGCAATGGCAGCTAGGAGGCTCGAAAGCACAAACACGAGAGTTCCTGCAAGGAACAAGCGCTTTCGTCCCCATCTGTCGCCTGCACGTCCAGCGGAGATGAGAAGTGCTGCAAAGACGAGGGAGTAGATGGAGTTGAGCCATTCAGCCCCAGTGACACTGAGATGGATGTCACGGATGATCGTGGGGACTGCAACATTGACAATGGTTGCATCGACAATGATCATTGCAACACCCATCGAGATGAATGGAAGGGCAAGCCAGTGGGAGCGCGAAGGTGCTGTCACAGTTCACTCCAGTATCTATTTATACCAATGATTCAATTATATGTGTATGGCGTATCGACAACGTGGATAGATGCAAAGTTATGCTATGCATTACAGTTCGAGGTATGAATGCGGAACTGCTCAAGGGCCATCTCGATGGCCTCATCCTTTCCATACTCGCCAGGTCTCCAAGCCATGGCTATGCTGTGCTTGCTGAAGTGAAACGGCTGTCCGAGGCAATCTTCGACCTTCCTGAGGGGACAATCTATCCGGCACTCCATCGGCTCGAGCATGCAGGACTTGTATCGAGTGAGTGGAGTGCTGGTGTGCCACACAGAAGGCGGTATATTCACTCACCCGGGAGGGAAAGCAGCGGCTTGAGCGGAGCAGGAAGGACTGGAAGCAGTTTCAGTCTGCAGTGGAGGCATTCTACGCATGATTGACGAACTGGACACTGCACTGCGCGCACGGGGTGTGGGATGGCGTGCACGCTCACGGATCTGTGCTGAGTTCCAGGACCATCTGATGTCAGATCCGCACGCACAGTTGGGATCGCCCGAGGAGCTTGCAGCAGAGTTTGCAGAAGTGCTCGGAACGTCGCATGTGCGTACTGCAGTCATTGGCGGATGGGCAGCACTCGTTTGTGCAGCACTAACCTATGCTGCATTCGTCATTGGCATGATTCCCCACTCGCCTGGCAAGCTCCAGCAGGGAGTGCTTGCAAGCAAGCCCTTCCTTGTCCTGGGGAAGAGTGGACTGGCAGGAATGGCAGCAAGTGTTCTTCTTGTCCTGCTCCCGCAGATTGCGTTTGCATCAGGACTCCTCAGCATTCTTCACGCTATCCGTTCCCGTACGCGCTCCACGATCTCGGGAAGGGACCAGGTGATCATCAGGCGCCGCATGGCGATAGCCCTTGCAGCTGCAGCAGGAAGCATTGGAAGCTGTATTGCAGCTGGAATTCTAGTCGCGGGACGGCCATTTGGACTGAGTGCTGTACTTCCTGCTGTCACGATTCTCATGATTCTTGGTGCCTCACTCCTACTTTTCCGTGCTGCCCGGTACCGGTATCCTGGTGAGACGCTGCATTCAACGCTTGTTGATGATGTGTGCTGGATTGTACCAACGAGACTGCGGCCGAATGGCACGACTCTTTCAGGTCTTGTTGCAGTTTGGGCTGGTGTGATTGTTTCTCTCGGTGGTGCAGTTGCTGGAGATCCATATGATGGAGCACTCCGCAGTGTGGTGGAAGCGGCGTGCTGCTACAGCGGATACATGCTCCTTGGCAGGTACCTTGGCATCCGGAGCTCAACTGAAGAAGTTTCGTAGCCTAGCTGCCATCGTTCATGTGACGTAGAAGCTAATGCAATCACAAGAAAATGGAGCAATAAACTCTTGGATTTTCATGGGAAGCAGGAGCGTGAGGAAATGATATGCAGCAAAGAGATTTGCATACTGCTTCTCAGGGAACTTGCATTTCAAGTTGCGTGAATAGGAATGCCGTAGGGGACAATTACGTGCGCACCGGGATACCCGATGACTTGGAGCTTTGCCCTGGACGTACCCCCTGGAGGATTCGAACCTCCGACCAACTGCTTAGAAGGCAGCTGCTCTAATCCACTGAGCTAAGGGGGCGAGTGGGGTGGCCAGGGGGATTTGAACCCTCGACCTCCAGGGCCACAACCTGGCACTCTAACCAACTGAGCTATGGCCACCACACAGAACCCTATTATGACATCCTGCAGGGGTGCTGCATGCATGCGGAGCTGCTGTTACGTGACCTCCCAGAGGCCACGTTTGGCAAGGACAGACCTCAGGAGAGCTGGAAAGTCAGTCATGATTCCATCAATCCCAAGGTCGAGGAGATGCTCCATCGATTGCGCGTCGTTGATGGTCCAAGCATGGACAGGAAGACTGCTTCTGTGAGCAGCCTCAATGAATGAGGGGGTCAGGATCGGGATGCCATAAAAGCTCATGGGAACCTGAATGCAGTCTGCATCATGATGGGCCATCCGGTGGAACAGAACGGAGCGGATCCTGGCATCAAGAACTGCCCTGGGTCCCATGGAGGTCGCAATGCGACCATGCGTATGGATCCGGAACCTGGCAAGCCTTGCATCATTGAAGGATCCAACGCAGATGCGCTCTTCAAGGTGGTGCGTACGGATAATGCGGATGAGAGGAACTATGCATGCATCATGCTTGAGATCGAGATTGAACCTGCAGTCAGGGAAGGTGGTGACAAGTTCAACAAGGGTTGGAATGCCGAGCTCTCCAGTGCCACTGCTTTCGTGCGATGGGAGACCGGGTTCCGCAGGATCCCTGAGATGAAGGGATTGGAGTTCACGGTAGGTACAGTCCTGGATTGTTCCCGGAATGCCTGCAATGCGGTCGAGATGGTCATCATGGAAAGCAACCACAACACCATCACGTGTTGCATGGAGATCGGTTTCGAAGTAGCGGAACCCTGCATCATACGCGGCCTGGAAGGCAGGAATTGTGTTTTCCAGCGTCGTTTCGCTTCCACCACGATGGGCAAAGGGAAGGAAGGCGGTCTGACCGAAAAACGGCAACGTGCACTTGACCATATGTTCAGCGTACGGCAATCCTCCCGTCTCTGCTCAGGCACATGGCCAATCCTCTGCGCTACGATGTTGTGGTCATATTGCATGGTCTTCTGATGTGTCAGGGAGGAACGGATGGCGCAAGATGCTACGACCAAGTGGACTCCACCAGAGCACACTGGTCTTGCCAAGGAAAGTGCTTTCCAGCGTCTGAGACGGCGTGCACCATGGTGGCTCCTGCCACTGACTGTGGTGACAGTTCTCTCAGCATTCATCGTGTATGGCATGTGGACTGCGTTCTTTGGAGGCAAGGTCTACAGTGCACCCTACCTTTCGCCGTTCTATTCGCCGCAGATCTGGTGGAATGGTCCAGTGACACCAGCTCTCTGGGTGCTTCCTTTCCCGCTCCTCTTCCGGGCAACGTGCTACTACTACCGGAAGGCGTATTACCGGTCCTTCTTCTGGGACCCTCCGGCATGCGCAGTCGGGGAAGCGAGGAAAAAGCCGTACAAGGGTGAGACGAGGTTCCCACTCTTTCTCAGCAATCTGCACAGGTATGCGATGTACCTTGCTGTCATTGTTCTCATCTTCCTGTGGATTGATGCTGTTGCTGCCTTCGACCTCAATGGGCATTTCTATTTCGGCCTTGGCACAGCAATCATGGTCATCAACTGCATCTTCCTCTCCGCATACACGTTCGGCTGCCACTCTGTACGGCATCTCGTTGGTGGATGTGTTGACTGCTACTCGCGCGTTCGGGGTGGGGCAAAGCGGTATGAAGGCTGGAAATTCATTACAAGGCTCAATGAGCACCATGCAATGTGGGCATGGCTCAGCCTCTTCAGTGTCGTAGCAACAGATGTCTACATCCGGCTCGTGATGACAGGCATCATCATTGATCCTCACTTTTAGGAACTGACGATGGAAACTCCTGAAATACGTTCGTGCGATGTCCTCGTCATCGGTGCTGGTGGCGCAGGGATGCGTGCAGCCATTGCTGCAACTGAGGCAGGGTGCTCGACAATTGTCGTCACGAAGTCACTTCTTGGCAAGGCACATACTGTCATGGCTGAAGGTGGCATTGCAGCAGCACTTGGCAATGTCGATCCCGATGATGACTGGAAGGTCCATTTCGCCGACACCATGCTTGGTGGACAGCTCCTCAACAACTGGCGCATGGTCGAGATATATGCGCATGAGGTCATTGACAGGGTGAGGGAACTTGAGAACTGGGGCGGCCTCTTTGACAGGACACCTTCAGGGGGAATCATGCAGCGGGCATTTGGTGCCCATTCCTGGAAGCGACTCTGCCATGTCGGAGACAGAACTGGTCTTGAACTCATCCGCACGTGCCAGGACAGGCTCACTGCAACCGGGAAGGCTGACGTGTGCATGGAGTACACGCTTACGAAGCTTGTCCGTAGTGGAGACCGTGTTGTCGGTGCAATCGGCTACAAGCGGAGCGATGGCGGCTTTGTTGTCATCAAGGCAAAGGCTGTTGTCCTTGCTACTGGGGGCTGGGGCAAGATGTACCGATATACCTCGAATTCCTGGGAGGGGACTGGGGACGGTGCAGCCATGGCATATGAGGTGGGAGCTGAACTCCTTGACATGGAGTTCATCCAGTTTCACCCAACGGGCATGATCTGGCCTCCGGGTGCACGAGGAATCCTCGTGACTGAGGCAGTTCGTGGAGAAGGCGGTTACCTCTACAACAGTGAGGGCAAGCGCTTCATGTTCGAGTACGATCCGAAGAAGCTTGAGCTCAGTTCCCGTGATGTCGTAGCACGTTCCATCTACAAGGAAGTGAAGGCAGGAAGAGGAACGCCACATGGTGGTGCATACCTCGACATCCGGCACCGTGGTGCAGAGTACATCAAGAAGAAGCTCCCATCCATGCATGAGCAGTTCCATGCACTCGCAGCTGTCGACATCACAAAGGAGCCAATGGAAGTTGCTCCCACGATCCACTACACCATGGGTGGGATCAAGGTGGATGCAGAAACTGCAGCTTCCACAGTTCCAGGACTCTATGCAGCTGGTGAAGTTGCAGGTGGCCTCCACGGAGCGAACAGGCTTGGCGGAAACTCCCTTGGAGACATCCTCGTGTTCGGCAGGCGGGCTGGCGAGGCTGCTGCAGACTGGGCGAAATCCCATGAGGAAGGCTCGGTGTCTGATGCTGAGCTGGATGCTGAGCAGAAACGGGTTCTCCAGCCGCTAGCTACTCCGGAGAAGGGGGAAGGGGAGAATCCCTACCTCCTTCACGAGGCACTCCAGTGGGCCATGCAGGACGATGCAGGAATTGCACGTACGGAAGAGTCGCTCAACAGGTCTCTTACAGCCATTCAGGAGATCAAGGAGCGTGCAAAGAACATGCATGTTCCCGGAGGCAGGACTATGAATCCGGGCTGGCATACCTGCAGGGATGTGGAGTCCATGCTCACGGTGTCCGAGGCGATTGTGCGCAGCGCAATCGAGCGTCGTGAGAGCCGTGGTTCGCAGTGGCGGCTCGACTACCTCGAGAAAGATCCAGAGCAGGCGAAGGTGAACTATGTCACATACAAGAACGGCGACAGCATGTCTGTGAAGCCAGTTCCGCATGATCCCCTTCCGAAGGAGAAGGAGGAGCTGCTTCACCATTCGCGGTTCTTTGAGGAGAAGAAGGCATGACGGACGCAGCAGAAGCCACGACAGACATCCGCCACACCCAGGATGGAAGGACTGGACGTACAGTCCACTTCTCCGTTTTCCGGGGTGTCCCTGGTGCCAATGCGTCGTATGTGACATATGATGTGCCGGAAGTCGAGGGCATGGTGGTGCTTGATGCAATCCACTACATCCAGAAGAATCTCGACATGGATCTTGCCTGTCGCTGGAACTGCAAGGCAGCAAAATGCGGCTCATGCAGTGCTGAGGTGAATGGCCATCCCGTACTCATGTGCAAGACCCGTGTTGATGATCTGCCTGAGGGAACGATTACTGTTGCACCGATGAAGACCTTCCCGCTTGTCAAGGATCTTGTCACGGATGTCTCGCGGAACTACAAGGTGAATGCTTCAATAACACCGTTCACTCCCAGAAAGGATGAACCCACACCGTGGAACATCAAGCAGCATGACATCGAGCGGCTCTACGAATTCCGGAAGTGCATCGAGTGCTTCCTGTGCATGGATGTCTGCCATATTCTCCGGAACCATGATCTCCATGAGGAATACTATGGTCCACGGTACTTTGTCCGCATGGCAGGACTCGAGATGCACCCAATGGATGATGCTGACAGGACAGAGGAAATCCGTACCGAGGGCGGGATTGGATTCTGCAACATCACAAAGTGCTGCACTGATGTGTGCCCGGAGCACATCCACATCACCGACAACGCAATCATCCCGATGAAGGAGCGTGTTGCGGACCGGCACTGGGATCCCATCAGGAGAATGTTCACAAAGAAGAAGGAGTCTGCGAAGCCTGGTACTGCTGCAGAGTAGGGAGCAGCAGAACGCTCAGGCCCAGCATTCAATAATCACAAAAAAAGAGGAGAGGTTCCTTGCGGGACCTCTCCTCTTCGTATTTCCAGTTTGACTTTCTGCTAGGCGAGAAGTGCTGCAGGTGTGAGTTCCCGGATGCCAAGTTCCTGCACGCTCTGATCCACTACAGTAAGCAGGTCCCGTACAGCTTCCGCGGACTTGTGGAGTGCTGCAGTCTCATCGGAGTTGAGTTCAACCGGGAAGACCCGCTCAAGTCCTCTGGAACTCAGCTGGCAGGGCACACCTGTGAACACGCCATGGATGCCATATTCTCCCTCAAGGTAGACACTCACAGGAAGAACAGCATGGCTATCGAGAACGATGGCATCAACCATCTGGCTTACTGCTGCACTTGGTGCATAGTACGCACTTCCGGACTTCAGGAGGCCAACGATTTCCGCTCCACCATCGCGGGTGCGCTGGACGATAGATGCAAGACGGTCCTTGCTGATGAGATCCTCAACGCAGACACCACCAACAGTCGTAAGGCGGGTGAGTGGCACCATGGTGTCACCATGGCCACCGATGACATATGCCTGGATGTCATTGCGGGAGACCTTGAGCTCCTCAGCGATGAAGGTGCGGAAGCGTGCAGTATCGAGGATCCCTGCCATGCCGATGACGCGTTCCCGTGGGAAGCCGCTTGCTGCCATTGCAACATGCGCCATTGCATCAAGCGGATTGCTTACAACAACGAAAATGGATTTTGGGGAGTGCTTAGCAGCATTCCGGGCAACAGAGGCGACAATCTTTGCATTCGTCTGGACGAGATCATCCCTGGACATTCCCGGCTTCCGTGGCATGCCACTCGTAATGACGACGATATCGGAGTTGGCTGTCGGTTCCCAGCCCGAGTCATCGGTGACAGTCACACCAGTGAGTGTGGAATCGAAGCCGACAACAGGACCAGCTTCTGCAAGATCCAGGGCCTTGCCCTGGGGCATGCCTTCGATGACATCGACAAGAACAATGTCTGCGTAGTTCCGTTCTGCAAGACGGAGCGCAGTCGTTGCGCCCACATTGCCTGCACCGATGACTGTGATCTTCATTCTCATGGTGAGTACCTCAATGAGACGGACATGAAAGGGGTGATTTCTCTTCGATT
>DAIDIX010000003.1:0-5405 GCA_027451645.1 Candidatus Dormiibacterota bacterium
TACAGGCTGCACTTGCAAGCTGGAGCCAGATGCGTGCTGCATCCTCATGGACTGTCGGAACAGTTCGTGAAGCGAGGTCGTACTCATCGAGACGCCGGGAGGTATCTACGCCCTGTTGGTGGGCAATGGCATCAATCCGCATCTCTTCAAGCGCTTTCTCCCACGAGCTGTTGAGTTTCTGAACTCCCACAGCAGCATGGATTGCCTCGTGGAGACGGACTGCACGACGTGCAGCACTGTCAGCCTGCGGGATGACTGCTGTCCGGGATCCTGCATCTGTTGTGCCCTCTCCATTTCCGGAAGGAGTTACCTTCCATGGCGTGTCCGAGGGAGACCAGCCATCCACAAGGTAGCCAAGATCATTGCGACGAGAGGTCTGTGTCATGACATATTCTCCTACTCGACTTCCGCATGTGAGGGAGCAGCTGTTACTGCGTGCGCCTGCTTCCTCGTCTGCTCAAGAAGCTTCGCTCGTCCGCCCACTGATGCTTCAAGGAGACTCTGGGCCCTCCGGAGATCCCCGTGGGTTGCAACACTCGCTGCAAACGGCTCGGGAATATCCTCCAGGAGTTCACCGAATTTGCTGAGCGTACGGTATGTGATGGCAGGAGAGCCATCATCGAGCCGGTCATGGTTCCGCTCCGAATACAGGTATTTTGCAAACTCCCTGAGATGTTCGGGCAGAGCCTCAATCATGGCAGTGCTCGGCTCGATGACAGGCGAGATGATGGAGAACCGGTCGAGAACAGCAGGTGCAACATCGTCATCAATGGAGCCGTTCATCGTGGCGATGCAGCGGAATCCCGTGTGTGGCCGGACAGTCTCACCCGTTGGCAGGGTAACCTGCGCAACCTCGGGATTGTCAAGCAGTACATGGAGCATGTTGCTCACATCCTCGGATGCATGGTTCAGTTCATTGACCACGAGGAGAGCTCCTTCCCTCCATGCCATGAGAAATGGGCCATCATTCCATACAAAACTGTCACCCTTGGGAACCCAGTGGCCCCAGAGGGATGCAGCAGACTGCTCGCTTGTAAGGGTGACAGAGTATACGGGCTGATTCCCATCTGTGGTGGAGAGCGCAGCAGCAACTGCTGCTGAGGTCTTCCCGGTTCCGGGAGGGCCGAAGAGGAGTGCGTGCATGCCTCCCTCGGGAAGTGCACAGGTCTTCAGATAGGTTCCGAGCTCATCACGTGCCACAGGTGCTAGCGGAGCAGTTTCGAGGTCATTCCCATCCAGCTTCACATGTTGAAGTTTCGGCTCCTGAGCCTGCATTGGCTGGGGATCCGCTTTCTCCTCAGTTGTGTAGTGTTCATGGAGGGGAGACGCGAGTTCCCGGCGGGTCCGCTCGAGCCTGTGTGTCTCTGCATACCACTGGTCGAGTGCTGTCCTGTACGCATGGTCAGCCTCGCTCCGAAGCCGCTCACAGGTCTCTTCCCATGCTGCAACCTCACCACGATGGAAGAACGAATCCTTTGGCTGTTGGGGAAGTTCCGGATTCACTGGAACAGGTTCTGGTGGATTTGGATAGCGGGCCGTGATCTTCCTGAGCTCCCGGTCCAGTGCATTCTGGCGTGCAGCATGCCGCTTTTCCCACGCACGCTCGAGTGCATTGAAAGCCTTTGGGTCAGAAAACTGCTGCTCCCACCTGACATGCTGTGCAGCGGAAGCTGCAGCCCGAACAAGTGCTGTCGCACGGGCACTGTCATACCCGAACACAAGTGCTGCAGCAGTATCCGGAGAAAGGGTGTTCCTCAGGGCAGCAAACATCTCGAGCTGCCGGTATGTGACTGCAGGTTCTCCCCGTTCCTCATCAACATGCTTGTATTGCCACTTGGCCTCTTCCCGGAGATCCTCGGGAAGCGCCTCGATCATTTCCGTGCTTGGACGTGCCACATCGACTGTGAGGCCAAACCTGTCAAGCACGGGCTCGGAGATATCCTCTGGAAAGCCGTTCATTGTGGCAATGCAGCGGAAACCCTTGCCCGGACGGACAGTTTCACCAGTAGGGAGCGTGAACTGCGCGACTTCAGGGTCATCGAGGAGCACATGAAGCACATTCTGTACATCCTCGGACGCATGATCAATCTCGTTGATAACGAGAAGCGCACCCTCTCTCCATGCCCGGAGCATCGGTCCGTCATTCCAGACGAACTGGTCCCCCTTGGGCATCCAGTGTCCCCACAGAGAAGCTGCGGACTGCTCGCTCGTGAGGGTGATGGAGTACACCGGCTGGGGGTTCCCGTCCGGTGTGACGTAACGGGACCGTGCTGCACTTGTAGTTTTCCCCGTTCCCCGGGGTCCATACAGCAGTACGTGATTCCCGCCCTCAGGCTCAGCTGTCGCAAGAAGCACGTCGGTAACATCGTCGCGGTCAATGCCAATGTCTGACCGCTTCGGCTGTACCTCCCGTAGCCTCCTCTTTGCGTCTTCCTGTTCCGATACCAGTTCTGCGGCAGAGATCACCTCCCTCATGGGGATGTGAGTGCTCCGATTCTCCGAACGAACCACCGTGTCCGTCTGTCGCGGGTCGGACGTTGGTGGGGTCTGCACCCCGTTCATTTGTCTCTGGTTTAAGCCTTCTGACAGGGACATGGCGCGGACAATATCGTGTACTTGCAATACTCACGGGAAAATGTCTGTCAGGCTGTCCTCAGCACGACCATCTCCTGCAGGTACAGGATGCAGGTGGAGGGAAATCTGGATGAGGTGCACGAGCAGCAGATGCAGGGTGGCGTGGCTCAGGATTCAGTCCAGTCGTTCCTGGAAAGGACCACGGAGGACACGCTTCACTGGGGCAATGTGTAGCACACCGTGCATGTGTCTCTGAAAGGAGCAGTTCCCTGGCGTGCCGGTATGCAGGTTGCCTTGTGTATACTGAAGGGTACGCACCGAGATGGTGGATGAAGTAAGGTACAGAGCAAGATGAAACGAACTTTTCAACCAAAGCGCCGGTACTGGGGAAAGACCCATGGATTCATGGTCCGCATGTCAAGCCCAGGTGGCCGTCGTGTGATCAAGGCTCGCCGCCTTAAGGGACGGAAGGTGCTCACTCCGTCATGGGGCAAGTAGCCACACAGACGTGGACACGGTTGACACCGAAGTCGGAGGTCAGCCGGGTGAGGAGACAGGGTGTACGCAGGCGCGTTGGGTCTGTTTCAGTGTTTGTGCACATGCATGACCCTGCTGATGAAGAAATCAGGTTTGCTGTGTCGACGAGGAAGATGAAAGGTGCAGTGAAACGCAACAGAATCCGGAGACGGCTCAAGGCTGCCCTCCACGAGCTGCGCAACAGGCTCCAGACAGGATGCGATCTCGTTCTTGTCGGAGATGAGCAGGTTGAAATGCTTCCCTGGAGCAGCCTCCTCGGAGATGTCGATGGAGTCCTTCACCTCATACCTGCAGCAATGGTGGGTAACGATGTCAACAACTGAATCCCACCGTCCTGGAGCTGCTGCGAGGGCAAGCCTCATCTTCATCAAGATTTACAAGCACACGCTTTCTCCGATTTTCGGAGTCATGAGCTCCTGCAGGTACACTCCCACATGTTCCCAATATGCGTATACTTCAATAGAGCGATTTGGATGGAGACGTGGGTGGTGGCTCGCCCTGCGTCGGATAGCTCGGTGCCAGCCGTTTGGGGGCTACGGATATGACCCCGTTCCAGATGTATACATATCATGGCGAGACGCCCGTCGCGTGAAGCGTGAGCGTCAATCGAGGAAGAAGGAGCAATGAACCCAATCATCGCCCCATTTGTCGGGATCTACAACCTGATCCAGTGGTCGATAGTACATCTCGCGAACTGGCTTGCAGGCAATCCTGTGGCGAATGGAATTGGCGCATTCGGACTTGCGATCCTCATTGTCACAATAGTGCTCCGTCTCATTCTCCTGCCCCTCTTCCGGTGGCAGTACCAGACCCAGCTCAACATGGCTGCAGACAACACGATTCTGGGACCAAGGCTGAAGGAACTGAGGAAGAAGTACAAGGGAGATGCGCAGGCTCTCAACCGAGAGATGATGAAAATGTACAAGGATCTCGGCATGAGTCCCTATGCGAATCTTGCAGGGTGCCTGCCACTTGTCATCCAGATTCCTTTCCTGTTCGCCATGTACGATGCCATCCGCTCCGCCTCCGCGCATATCAAGGTGCATGCAGGATTTCTCTGGATTCCCGACCTCAGCAAGTCCGCACTCACCACGTGCTGCCATGGAGTGAATGGAGGCATCATAGGCATGATTCCTGCAATCGTGGTGCATTTTGATCTGTTCCTCCTGCCAATCCTGACTGGCATCCTTTCCTTCATGCAGTTCCGCATGATCGGACAGACCAACATTCCTGGTGCATCAGACCAGCAGCAGCAGATGGGGGCCTCGATGGGGAAGTCGATGGGTGCGGTCTCGGGCATCATGCTCTTCGTCTTCGCACTTGAGTTTTCCCAGGGCCTTGTTCTCTATTACCTGACGATTACCGTGTTCAGCGTCATCCAGCAGTATGTTGTCATGGGCTGGGGAAACCTCACGGTTCCGTCATGGTTTCCTGGAACTCGGCGTACAGCGGAACTGGTTGCCCGACGGGAGAAGCGCATCGAGGAGCGCATACGTACCAAAGGCTCGGGCGGGGCTGCGAAGGCTGCCTCGAAGAGCTGACAGACATATCGTTACCCAATCACAAAGGATCACGGTGAGGAGTACACATGGAGATGGAAGAGACAACACAGCCGGTCGATACTGGCTCAGTACAGACTGCATCCGTCAGTGAGGGGGGCATCGAGGAGTCCGCTGATACAGTTGATGATGCAGTTGCACAGGCATGTGCGAAGCTTGGAATACGGGAGAAGGATGCCGAGGTGCTCGTTCTCTCCCAGGGAGTCACTGCACTTCCCGGAGAGACTGTGTCGGGATCACGGGCACGGGTTCACGTCTGGAAAATGGATGAGCTGACAATGCACGCCAGGGAGATCCTTGCAGATCTTCTTGACAAGATGGGTGCAGAGGCAACCATCAGTGCCCGAAGGGGCCATCTCGGGAGTCATCCAGAAGGAGATGTACCTCCAGTCATTCTTGATGTGAGCGGAGATGATCTTGGCCTTCTCATCGGATGGAGAGGGGAAACGCTCCAGGCCCTCCAGACGCTCATCCATCTCATGATTGCGAGTGAAGACGAGTCAGCACGGAAGGTATACATCGATGTCGAGCGGTATCGCCTTCGCAGGGAGGAGTATGTCCGCAGCCTTGCGCACAGGATTGCTCAGCGGGTGCGTGAAACAGGAGAGCGGTATGTCCTCGATCCGATGCAGCCGTACGAGCGCCGTGTTGTCCATGTGACTCTCCAGGATGAGGAAGGTGTCAGGACAGAGAGCACTGGTGCAGAACCACGACGTCGCGTTGCAGTCATTCCAA
>DAIDIX010000003.1:5415-29763 GCA_027451645.1 Candidatus Dormiibacterota bacterium
AACCAATCCAGAAAATGCGACTCGACGTCCAGGTAGCTCCTACGGGAACAGGAACCAGTGGGGAAATGGACGGAGAAGCGGTTCCCACTACGACAGGTAGGCATGCGGAAAAGTGGAAGTTGAACTGCCCAGATTAGCGGTTGAGAAGGTCACCCTTCCATCGGGCCTTCGGGTACTCGTCTGCCCCATGGCAGGACGTGTGTCCTGTTCGACTGTGTTTGCTGTCAATATTGGCTCACGTGTAGAGCGTCCCCAGGAGGAGGGCATTGCCCACTTCATAGAGCACCTTGTGTTCAAAGGCGGACAAAGGTGGCGCTCTGCACATGCTGTTGCTGAGGCAATTGAGCGGCTTGGAGGTGCTATCAATGCATCGACAGACCGTGAGCAGACGGCCTTCTGGACACGGGTGCCTGCAAGCTACTGGGATGCCGCCTGGGATGTGCTTGCCGATATAGTTCTCGAGCCAGCATTCCGCGAGGAGGACATTCCGAAGGAGAAGCGGGTAGTGATCGAGGAGCTGCGCATGTACAAGGATTCTCCCCAGGACTATGTCGAGTCCCTGTTTGATGAAGCCCTGTGGCCTCACCATGCCCTTGGGCGCGATGTGGCTGGGGATGAGGAATCCGTCATGCAGCTTACGCACCAGCAGGTGCTGACCTTTCATGGAGAGGAGTATCGGCCGGATCAGGCAGTCGTATGTGTTACTGGAGGCTGCACTGGGGACAGCGTGCTTAGGGCAGTTGAGGAGCGACTGAGCCACCTTGATGCCTCGAGGGGGCAATCTACCCGGAAATCGGATCCACCCCCATCGCACCAGCAGCCGTTTGTGTGGAATCCCCGTGATGCTGAGCAGACGAATGTTGTCCTTGGAACACGGGGTGTGTCATATACGGATGATCGGCGCTTTCCCCTTGATCTTGCGCTCACCATTCTTGGCGACGGGATGTCGTCCCGACTGTTTGTGCGGCTCCGTGAGGATGCAGGACTCGTGTATGACGTTCGGGCTTCAATGACGAACTACTGTGATGCAGGGGACACCACTATTGCATTTGCGTGTGACCCGGAAGCAACAGTGGAGGCATTTGATGCAGCACTCGATTCAGTGGATGGCATGGTTGGTGAAGGAATCCGTCCTGAGGAACTCCGGAAGGCGAAGGACTATCTTCTTGGTCATCTCGCCCTTGGGCTGGAGGATACAGGAGCTGTAGCTGAATATCTGTGCGAGCAGGAAATTCTTCTCGGACGCATTCTGCAGCCGGATGAGCTTGCAGAACGGATTGAGGCTGTGACTGCGGATGAGGTGGTTACAGTACTGCATGACATCGTCCAGACACAGGAAATCTCCTGTGCAGTCGATGGCCCGCTTCCGGAGCGGGAACTGCTCAAGGAACGGGTGGAGAAGAGAAACCGGGGACACTAGCAGACGGGGTGCACTCTTCAGGTACGATTGGTTGAGATTGGACATTTCGTGAGGAAGGGGACTGGAAATATGGAACGGACACTCATACTCATCAAGCCTGACGGGGTGCAGCGGGGCCTTATTGGCGAAATCATCACCACATTCGAGAGAACGGGTCTCAAGTGTGCGGGACTGAAGTTCATGCAGGTGTCCAGGGAGCTTGCAGAAGAGCACTACGCAGAGCACAAGGGCAAGGGCTTCTACGAGGGTCTTGTATCCTTCATCACGTCATCCCCTATCGTTGCAATGGTTTGGGAGGGTCCAGATGCCGTGGCAGTTGGACGGAAGCTCATGGGATCCACACATCCCGCACAGGCACAGCCAGGCACAATTCGTGGCACCTACGGCATTGATGTAGCACGGAACATTGTCCATGGAAGCGATTCACCTGCCCGTGCAGAAGTCGAGGTGGGACTGTTCTTTAAGGAACAGGAGCTTGTGAAGTGGAACCGGAACGTGGATGGCTGGATTGTCGAGGAGATTCCTGTCCACTCCTAGCGCATAACGCAGTGCGATGGTTAGGCGCTGAGAGAGATGCGCTGTCGGCTTTCCATTCTTCCAGGCATTGCTGTGAGCGAGAGTGCCTGCGGGAGAGGAACAAGTGTCGGTGACTCTCCAAGCGTTCCCCACTCATTGAAGGGAAAGAGCCGGAAAAAGGCAACAGCAAAGATATCCTTCTGCTGTACGAATCCAAAGATCCGTGAATCCTCGGATACGTTTCTGTTGTCACCTAGAACGAAGTATTCATGGGGAGGCACAGTGACAGGAGCCGGGATTGCGGACGCTTCCCCGCCTGGAGTGCAGCACATGTTTCGTACTGTCCAGGGAACGGATGGAAGGTAGGGTTCCACAAGCTGCTCCCATGGTCCCTTGCCACCAGGCTTGATGAGAATGCGCGTTGGACTCACTGTTCCATCAATCTCGATGACATCTCCCGGGAGTCCTATGATGCGCTTGATAAAATCGTTGGAGCTCTGGATGGGTGGATTGAGGATGACAATGTCTCCCCGCTGCGGTGTACCAAGGGTGAGTGCAGCCTTGTTGACAATGAGGAGGTTTCCTGTCTGGAGTCCCGGCTCCATGCTTGTGCCGTCTACACGAACCGTGAAAATGATGTTCGAAACAACAAAGTAGAGGATGATGGCAATAATGATGATTTCGAGCGAGTCTCGAAGCCAAGCGATGAGCTGCCGTCTATCCTGCTGTTCGGGTTTCGTCTGGGGTGCCTGGGAAGTCTGCATCGGTGTATCACCAGTATACGAGTGCGGGCAGACATGTACGGGTTTCCCGACAGGAGAACTCGGAACTTTGTCACAATAGGGGAGTATCAGTTGTGACTATCCCCGTCACGAACAGGAGGACACCATATGGCGCTATTGACGCAGACACCATACAAGGCGAAGGATTTCAACCTATCCGGACTCGTGGGAATTTCGGATCATACACTCGAAGTCCACTTCGGCCTGTATGGCGGCTATGTAAAAAACACGAATCTCCTCACGGAGCAGCTGTTTCATCTTTCCGAGGCTCGCAAGGAATCATCACTCGAGTACGCTGAGCTCTCCCGCCGTCTCGGATTCGAGTACAACGGAATGGTGCTCCATGAGTGGTATTTCGACAACATGACCAGTAGTGGGGGAGCTGACGTTGCAGCAAGCTCTTCCCTGGGACGTGCACTGGCAGAGTCATTTGGAGATATCGATACCTGGAAGCGGGACTTCACGGCAATCGGAGGCATGCGTGGAGTGGGCTGGGCTGTGACCTATCTTGATCCAGTAACGAACCGCCTTTCGAACCACTGGATCACGCTCCACCAGGACGGGAATATTGCAGGGTTCAAGCCAATCATTGTCATGGATGTGTGGGAACATGCATTCCTTCTCGACTACAAGCCTGCAGAACGTGGCAAGTACATCGAGTCCTTCCTTGCGAATCTCGACATTGCAAAGGCTGAGGCCAGATACCTGGGTACAGCTGAGCGTGCAGTCGGCTGAGATACGTGTGAATTCCTGGAGACGGGGCATGGCATCTGTCATGCTCCGTCTTCTGCTTTAAAGGTGGCCGGATGTCCAAACGTTCAGACACGGACATCCTGGAACTCAGAGAGGAGGGCCACCAAGCCGGTTGTACAGCGTGGACAGGTCATCGTTGTCAGTAAAGCGGAGGACGAGGTAGCCACCACCTTTCCGTGCACGTCGCAGGGACACTGGCATACCGACAACCGATTCAAGTGCATGGACGTATGTCGCATCCTCTACCGATTCGGAATCATCCTTGGTTCCAGACCGTGCATGCGTGGCTGGTCCTGAAGAGGAGTCTTCTGCAGTAGATGCGGGCATGGGTGGATGCTGCACAAACTCCTCTGTCTCACGCACACTCCACGAGTTTGCAATGATCTGTTCCGCGAAGGAGATCTGCTCTTCTTCCGAAGGAAGAGAGAGCAGTGCACGGCCATGTCCAGCTGTAAGCTGTCCGTCCTTGATCGCCTGCTGGACAGGAGCAGGAAGGTTGAGGAGACGTATGGTATTCGTGATGGTGGAGCGGCTCTTTCCCAGACGGGATGCAATCGTGTCATGGGACAGGCCGAAGGTTTCCGCCAGCCGGTTGTAGGCAGCAGCCTCCTCGATAGCCGACAGGTTTGAGCGGAACATATTCTCTGTGAGCGCAAGCTCAAGGGACTCCCGCCGGGCAGATGTCGGTCGAACAATGGCTGGGATCTGGGAGAGCCCAAGCCGCTGGCAGGCACGGAGTCTACGCTCGCCAGCGACGAGCCGGTATGCCCCGCCAACGTTTTCAACGACGATGGGATGGAGCAGTCCGTAGAGGCTGATGGAGTTGGCTAGACGGGATATCTCCTCTTCATCGAACTCCTGGCGCGGCTGCTCCGGGTTCGGAGCAACAGCTTTCGGATCGATTTCGACGAGTCCTGTTGCAGGCGGGTTGATGACTGCTGCAGAGGTCTGCGGAATCAGTGCATCGAGCCCACGTCCCAGGCCCCGCTTCTGGGTTGCCATAACTACTCCTCAGGAATGGCTGAGATGGTAGGAAACAGTGAATGAATGCGAGCTTCAAGGGCATCAGCTACTGCGAGGTATGCTTTTGTACCCTTTCCTCCCGGATCGTATGCAGTTATTGGAAGGCCATGGCTCGGTGCTTCGCTGAGACGCACGGAGCGGGGAATGAACGGTTCAAGAAGCTCATCGCCAAAGCGGTCGCGAATTTCATCAATTACCTGATGTGCAAGGGAAAGTCGCGCATCATACAGCGTCATGACAATGCCAACGATGACGAGTGATGGCTTGAGGCTCTGTCGGACAAGGGATATCGTATGGGAAAGAAGGCTTAGTCCCTGCAATGCATAGAATTCGCACTGGATGGGAACGACAAGTCCTACTGAAGCAACGATCGCATTGAGTGTGAGAAGGCCCAGGCTTGGTGGACAGTCGATGAGAATGTAGTCATACACATCGTCCAGGGCCTCAAGGGCATAGCTCAGGCGGTACTCCCGTCGGGGAAGGCCCACGAGCTCAATCTCAGCGCCAGCGAGCTGGAGAGTTGCTGGCACAAGCCAGAGGTTCTCCACTGCAGTGGGTATGGTAGCCGAGGTTATTGGCTGGCCAAGTACCACAACATCGTAAACACTACTGTTCACCGTTTCCGGTATGTATCCGAGACCAGTAGTACAGTTACCCTGCGGATCACAGTCGATGATGAGCGTGCGCTTGCCTTTTTCGGCAAGAGACGCTGCGAGATTGACGACAGTGGTGGTTTTTCCAACACCGCCCTTTTGGTTGACTACAGCAAGTACGATAGCGCTCACGAGGTACAGGGTACGACAACTGCACCTGCTTTGGGAAGTCGTGACACAATTGCGAACACCGTTTCGCTGCTGTTGCCCGTGAACGATGTTTCACGTGAAACATTGGATGACGGGGAAACGCTCCGATGTGGGGCAGGCTGGCAGAATGTTTCACGTGAAACATCCGAAGCCACGCGAGGCACGGCATGCGTATTCGGTACAATACAGGAGTTATGACATCTACGCAAACATCCTGGAGCTTTCGGACTTCATCTGCACCCCGCGAAGTATTTGCTGTGATGGAACAGATGATCGGAACGCCGCCGTACCGGTTCGAAGTGGTCAAGGATGATGAGGCGCGCATTGTCCAGTTTGAGAAGCGAACGTTCGTTGGCAGATGGAAGACTGGCGTGGTACCAGCACACCAGGTGTCATGTACTGCGCGCGTTGTTGAGGATGGAACGCATGTGACAGTTACATCAAGCAGGGATGGAGCCTCCCGGTCACGTGCACAGCAGCTTGTCGAGCTCTTTGAGCGGGCAGTGGGCGATCCTCGGACGTACTATCGGGATCGCAACATTCCACTCGGACCCGTAACGCTAGTGGCATCCTGGGCTGGCACTCCGTATGTCCTGTATACAGAGCCCCGGTTTGATGCACCGCGACGCGGAAACATGTACACTGCGACAAAGGTAATGGCGATCGAGGTGATGGAAGGTGCATTCTGCAAAGTCAAGCTTCCTTCAGGCGAGACAGGATTTGCGGAAAAGGACCAGATAGTGCCCGTGCCAGTACATGATACTGCGGGTGCTCATTATGTATCCGCTGTGGAGAATGCAGTTGTCCGCAGTACTGCGGACAATCAGTAGATTCCGAGATCGAGCTTTGCTTCGTCAGAAGCCATGGTTCGCGGATCCCAGGGTGGAGTCCAGACAAAGTTGATGAATGTCTGATTGACACCCGGTAGGGATGAGCATATTGACTGCGCCTGAACTTCGATAATGTCACCAAGAGGGCAGTATGGCGATGTGAGTGTCATGTCGACAACGAGCGTGCCGTTTTCGTCAAGGGCAACACCGTAGACAAGGCCCAGGGAGACGATGTCGATTCCGAGTTCAGGATCATAAATGTTCCGCAGTGCATCGTACACGAGATCTTCTGATGCAGCTGAAGGGGACGGTGAAGCGAGGACTGCTTCAGATGGGGTGTTCTCGGAAGGGCTCTGGGATTCAGTCATGGGAGTGTTCCTCCTTTTCAAGTGACTCAGCAAGGAGATTCCAGGCGAGAAGTGCGCATTTCACACGGGCAGGATAGGCCTGAACGCCCTTGAGTGCTGCCATGTCAGACATGTCGTCCCCGATATCTGAACCTTCGACAAGCATTGCACGGAATGCCCGTGCCTGGGCAAGCGCCTCCGGTATGGAGAGACCAATGATGCTGTCGCAGAGTATGCTTGCAGATGCCTGGCTGATGGAACAGCCAGTCCCATCGAACGCGATCTCCTGAACACGACCAGCAACTTCGCTCCAGCTGAGGGCAATTTCATCACCGCAGACAGGGTTTCTCCCTTCGGTGGAGTGCGTTGGGGCAGCAACTGTTCCGTGGTGGTGCGGATGGGATGCATGCTCGAGAATAATCTCCCGATACAGTTCATCTTCACGCATGCCGGTGCTCCGGTGTGGCTGGGGAGTAGGGGGCGATAACCCGGGCAAATATTGCTGCGACATCCTCAAGTGCTTCCTGCAGTGCGTCAATATCGTCATGCGTCACGTATACGGCAACGCTTGCCCGTGCAGTTGCAGGAACACCGAGATGTCGCATAAGGGGCTGGCAGCAGTGGTGTCCTACACGTATTGCCACACCATGACGGTCACATATAGTTCCCACATCATGGGCATGCACGCCCTGAACATTGAAGGAAACAGCTCCTACAATCTGCGTCCGATCTTCTGGTCCGTACACTTCAATGAAGGGAAGCGAATCAAGCATCTGTACGAGGTGCTGCATGAGCGAACTCTCGTAGTTCTCCATTGCCTCATACGACAGGGAGTCGATGTAATCACAGGCAGCTGCAAGTCCTACTGCTGCTGCAACATCAGGTGTCCCAGCCTCAAACTTCTGGGGGAGTTCAGCCCAGGTGGTACGTTCAAAGGTGACTGTATCGATCATGCTTCCTCCCCCAAGGAAGGGACTCATTGAGGAGAGGAGTTCCGGCTTTCCCCAGAGAACTCCGCTTCCCATTGGTCCATACAGCTTGTGACCGCTCATGGCGAAGAAGTCGCAGTTCAGCTCCTTCAGGTCTACACGTGCATGGGGTACCCGCTGCGCACCATCAACAGCAACAAGAATCCCGGCTTCATGGGCCATGTCAATGAGTTCCCTGAGGGGGGTGACAATCCCAAGAACATTCGACTGGTACGTGATGCTGAGAATCTTTGTGGGAGGTGCAAGGAGCTTCCGTGCAGCAGCCATGTCGAGGGAACCGTCGGGAAGAAGAGGAATGGCTTCTATTGCAAAACCGTGGGTGGAGCGTTCGAGCTGCCAGGGGACGATGTTGCTGTGATGTTCAAGCACGGACAAAACCACACGGTCTGACGACATCAAACCGCCCTGGCGGGCTATCCCAGTTGCTACGAGATTGAGTGCTTCAGTCGTGTTGCGAACGAAGATGAGGCCACGGGGGTCTGCATTGAGGAACCGTGCCACCCTGTGTCGTGCATGCTCGAAACGGGATGTTGCAGCATCACCAAGCTCATGAACTCCACGATGGACATTTGCATTGGCATGGATGTAGTAGTCCTGCATCGCCTTGAGGACAACAGCCGGTTTCTGGGATGTGGCTGCAGAATCAAGGTAGCTGAGTGGCCGTGTTCGGGATGCATCATTGAGAATGGGGAAATCCTTCCTGATCTCGGTGACATCGAACGGGGTAGTGGCAGAAGCTGGTGCAGTCATGCTGGAGGCTCCACTGCGGGCTCAAGAAGTACATGGATGCCAGTGGTGTCTGCCCGCACTGGGTATGTTGCGATTGGTTCCGTTGCAGGCAGGCTGAGAGGCTCTCCTGTGCGCAGATCAAAGCAGGAGCCGTGGAGCGGACACTCAATGGTGCATCGCTCCTCATCAAGATCTCCCTCTGAGAGAGAGGACTGGGCATGAGAGCACGTGTCATCGGTGACATAGTACGTTCCCCCTGCATTGAAGCAGGCAAGAAGGAGATCGCCGATCTCGAACCGGAAAGCATATCCAGGGGGACAGTCATCTGTGTCCGCAAGACGGATCCACTCACTCATGGCTCGCCTCCTGCATCTCTCCCGAACTGTCAGGTGCGAACTCCGCAACAAATGCCTCGGCTGCAGCACGGGCTTCCTGCGAGTGCATATGTGCACAGCCTTCGAGGAGAAATCCCTGAATGATCATGCGGCCTGCAACCTCACGGGAGATGCCACGGGACTCGAGGTAGAAAAGCTGTTCATGATCGACATGGCCAGCAGTGGTGCCATGGCCGCATTTCACATCATTGGCCTTGATCTCGAGTCGTGGAACGCTGTCTGCCTGGGCCTCACGGGAGAGGAGAAGATTCCTGTTCTGCACGTACCCATCTGTCTTCACTGCTTCCTCTGTGACATTAATGAGGCCGGAGTAGACACTGTGGGCCCGGTCATCGACAACGTTTCGGACAAGGATGGAGCTTGTAGTTGACGGTGCACGGTGCAGCTGGAGAGTCTGAAGATCCCTATGGGCTGTACTGTTCAGAAGGTCAAGCGAGGTAAGAAGGGAAGACGAGCCAGCTCCTGCAAGGTCAATGTCGAGGTACTGCTTCGAGCTTCCGTCACCGTTCCTGAGCAGGGTTCCCTCAAAGGAGGCATCCCGGCCAAGAAGGACATGAAGAAATCCTGCAGCAAGAGCACCTGATGCACTGGTGGTCGACTGCAGGAGTGTGCATGAAGCTCCATCTTCAAGGACAATGACAGTCCCGCCAACAACGAGGGTTCCCGCATGCGGGGAGGCAGTGCGAAGTGCAAGGGTGAGAGATGCGTGGGCACCAACGTGAATGATGGTCAGGGGAAGATGCAGGCTATCAGGAGCGGTTGTGGTGATGCCGAGCTGAAGCGGATCCCTGATGGAGGTGCCGGGTGCCACATTGATGACCATGCCGGAATCATGCAGAGCCTTCCAGAGGGTTGTGAAATATCGAGTGTGCTGGGAGTCAGGCAGGTCCACCATCGCAGTGAAGTCGTGTGAGTCCTTACTGCCATCGAGAGAGGAGATCTCGATACCAGTGGGAAGAGAGGTGATCTCAGGAAGCGCGTATCCCGATTCTGCAAGAGGCAGATCGAGGCGGCCAACGTAGGGCCGGGGATCTGTTCTTCTCCAGTCCTCGTCCTGAGGAGTAGGGAAGAGAAGATCCTGAAGGGCCCGCCAGGAAGTGGAGCGCTGCTCCACTGTCTCCCGTGAACCATGTGTCAGTCGGTCAGGAGCAGTGTCAGTGAGGTGTGGTTGCGAGGCAAGGAGAGTCATGGTCATTCCCTAACCAACTGCATTGTCCATTTGGACAGCGAGGAGCCTGTTGAGCTCAACAGCATATTCCATCGGAAGCTCTTTTACGAAAGGCTCAAAAAAGCCATTGACAATGAGGGCTGTGGCATCCTGTTCGGATATCCCCCTGCTCCGCAGGTAGAAGAGCTGGTCCTCACCCACCTTGCTGACACTAGCCTCATGGCCGATTTCCACATTGGGATTCTTGATGTCCATGTAGGGATAGGTGTCACTTCGGGAAGTCTCATCGAGGAGGAGCGCATCGCATCGGACATTGCACTTCACATTGTCAGCTTTCTCATTGACAACAATGTGACCGCGGTAGGACGTACGACCAGTCCCCTTGCTAATAGATCGCGATACGATGTTACTTGTCGTATTTGGTGCTACGTGGATGCACTTCGCACCTGCATCCTGATGCTGGCCACTTCCCGCAAATGCTGCAGACAGCACCTCGCCATGTGCCCGTTCTCCCATGAGGTAGATGGAGGGGTACTTCATGGTGACCTTGCTGCCGAGGTTTCCGTCGATCCATTCGATCGTTGCACCAGCTTGCGCAACAGCACGCTTTGTCACGAGGTTGTACACGTTGTTGGACCAGTTCTGGATTGTTGTGTACCGGATATGCGCATCTTCAAGGGCGATGAGCTCGACAACAGCGGAATGAAGGGAGTCAGCGGAATACGTTGGTGCAGTGCAGCCCTCGATGTAGTGGACATATGAACCCCGGTCAGCAATGATGAGCGTACGTTCGAACTGTCCCATGTTGTCGCTGTTGATGCGGAAATATGCCTGGAGCGGAATGTCGACATGGACTCCCGGTGGAACATAGACGAATGATCCGCCCGACCAGACAGCACTGTTGAGGGCTGCGAACTTGTTGTCGTTCGGAGGAATGATCGTGGAGAAGTATTTGCGGAAGAGGTCCTCGTGCTCGCGGAGTCCACTGTCACAATCAGAGAAGATGACTCCCTGCTTCTCGAGCCCCTCTTTAATATTGTGGTACACGACCTCTGAGTCATACTGGGCACTGACACCAGCAAGAAACTTTCGTTCCGCTTCGGGAATTCCAAGCTTGTCAAAGGTACTCTTGATCTGCTCGGGAACCTCATCCCACGACCGGCCCTGCTGGTCCGTTGGTTTCACATAGTAGTAGATATTGTCGAAGTCGATGCCGGTAAGATCAGCACCCCAGGAGGGCATGGGCCGTGCCATGAAATGCCTGTATGCCTTGAGCCGGAAGCGGAGCATCCACTCCGGTTCCTTTTTCCGGGCAGAGATTGCACGGATGACGTCCTCAGACAGTCCCTTCTCCGTACGGAAAACGGAAGCATCCTCATCATGGAAGCCGTACTGATACTCCTTTGAAAGATGTTCTGCGTCAATTGCCATGATGTGCTCCCATCGGCTCAGGCTCAGCACTGGTGCCAATAAACGGTGCATACCCCGACTTCTCAATTTCCTGAGCCATTTCTGGTCCACCAGTTGCAACAATCTGGCCCCTGTAGAGCAGATGGATCACATCTGGCTTCAGATGTTCGAGGATTCTGTTGTAGTGCGTAATGAGGAGGATTCCAAGTTCCGGTGTCCGTACCCTGTTTACTCCCTCGGCAACAGTCCGGAGAGCATCCACGTCGAGACCGGAGTCGGTTTCATCGAGCACTGCAAATGCAGGTTCAAGGAGAGCCATCTGGAGAATCTCTGTCCGCTTCTTCTCGCCACCAGAGAATCCATCATTGATGTATCGTCCGCGGAAGCTCTCATCCATGTGGAGGGATGCCATTGTCTGGGATAGCTTCGCAAGGAAGGCTCGTGCAGGAAGCTCCTTGCCAAGTCCCCGGAGCGCAGCTCTCAGGAAATTGACTACTGTCACTCCTGGAATAGCTGTCGGATATTGTGGAGAAAGGAAGAGTCCAAGCCGTGCCCGCTCCTCGGGGGAGAGCTCGACAAGGGGTGTTCCATTAAGGGAGATTGATCCCTTGGTAACCGTGTATGCGGGATGACCCATGATCGTGTAGGCGAGGGTGCTCTTTCCGGACCCGTTTGGACCCATGAGGGCATGAACCTCACCCTCGGGTACGTGAAGGGTTACCCCATGCAGGATGTCCGTTTCTCCCACCCGAACATGGAGATTGTCAATGGAAAGGCCGCGAACAGTCATGATGCATTCACCTGTGTGTCTGGAACGAGGGAGATGGTGCCAAGAGGAACCCTCCGAACGGGAGTGCTCTCTGCAATGTGGTCTAGCGATTTCGACTGGAGGAAGGCGACGATTGCATGCTGGAGATCTCCCCACACGCCAGCAGTGACGCAGTGACTGTCCATTGGACAGCTTCCTTCAACATATTGGGGAGCAAGACAGTCGACTGGAGCAATGGGTCCGTCTGTCGCAACAACAATGTCGTATAGAGAGATGTCTGATGGATCGCGGGCAAGAATGTATCCACCCTTGACACCCCGAACGCTGTGGACCAGTCCTGCATGGCGGAGTGGCATGGAGAGCTGCTCAAGGAAGGGATGCGGCAGCCGTTCCTCCTCGGCTATCACCCGAAGATTCACAAGCTCCCGTGAAGGATAGTGTCTGGCAAGGACTGTCATCATGCGGAGAGCGTAGTGAGCGCGCTCCGTGACACGAAGCGAGACCCCGCCCGTCTCAAATCTGATTCCCATACTAAGAATATACCAGTGACGGGGTCGGAATTGCAGTGGCTAGGGGTTTGCGGGAGATGACCGGAGTGCGCAGACTGCATCGACAATTGCTGCAGCAGTATGGAGCACGTCATCCTGTGTCGTGGTGTGCCCGAGAGTGCAACGGAGGAGTCCCCGTGCATCGTCCTCAGGAAAACCCATTGCTGTAAGCACATGTGATGGGAGAGTGGTTCCGGCAGAGCAGGCAGAGCCACCTGATGCAGAGATGCCTGCAGTATCGAGTCGCGTGAGGAGAAGCTCGTTTCTGATTCCGGGAAAGACGAAGGAGGCGCATGAGGGTACCCTGGGAGCCTGTTCACCAGGAATGATGGTTTCTGGAAGCTTCTTCCGCACATCGTCACTCAATTTTGCCCGGAGACGTTCCATCGCATCACACCAGGAATTCCTGTTCTCGGCAAGCTCGGCGACTGCAGCAGCAAAGCCTGCAATTGCAGGAATGGCTTCAGTGCCAGACCGCCTGTTCCGCTCCTGACCTCCCCCATGGATGAGGGGAGCTACGAACGTTCCATCTCTCAGGACAAGACAGCCTGCTCCTTTCGGGCCATACAGCTTGTGACTGCTGAGCGAGAGGAGATCCACTCCAAGGGCATTCATGTCACAGGATAGATAGCCTGCTCCCTGCACTGCATCCGTATGGACAAAGGTCTCGGCTCGCTTGGCATGGACAGCATTGGAGATGGCAGGAATGTCCTGGATTACTCCTGTTTCATTGTTCACATACATGATGGAAACGAGAACAGTATCCGGGCGCATGGCCTCGAGCACTGCCTCAGGCTGGATGACGCCATTGCTGTCAGGATAGACGAGACTTACCTCTGCAGCACCAGACTCGGAAAGTGCCTCTGCAGTAGACAGCACTGCCTCATGTTCAATGGCGCTTACGATGACATGCTTTCCACGTGAGGAGCTCCACCGTCCCACGATTCCTGTCAGGGCAAGATTGTCTGCTTCTGTTCCGGAAGCCGTGAAGATGACATTCCGTGCTGCAGTCCCTGTAAAGGCTGCAAGTGCATCACGGGCTCCATCAAGAATGGTGCGGGCCTGCTGCCCCTCAGCATGGATGGAGGATGGGTTTCCCCAACACTCCTCGAGAGCATGCTGCATTGCTGCAACTGCTGCAGGGGAAGGAGGCGTAGTGGCTGCATGGTCAAGGTAGATCCGCATTCTGCATGTTTCCTGGATATGGTATGGGAGGAAACTCCCGTTCATTGTGATGCGATTGTACGCAATGGCCCGGGCCTACGACGAGGAGGAAACCGTATCTCCTAGTGCAGCGAGGACAGCATCAACAAAGCCTGTCGTTGGTGATGTTCCTCCTAGGTCAGCTGTGCGGACTCCGCTATGGAGAACAGTATCGACTGCTGCACGGATCCGTCTGGAGGCACGTACAGCTGCAGGATCTTCCGCATAGTGAAGCACAGACGCCAGAGCAAGAATCATTGCCATGGGATTTGCAATGTTCTTGCCTTCGAGTGCTGGAGCTGTGCCATGTGGAGCCTCTGCAACAACCACCTCTGGCCGTTCGTGGGAGGGACCGTAGCGGAGGATGAGCGATTCTGCCCCAGCAAGCGATCCGAAGAGTGCAAGCACAAGGTCCGAAAGGCAGTCGCCATCACGGTTCAGTGCCGGGATGACAAGGGGAGCTCCATGCTGGCGGAGGAGGAGTGCATATGTTGCATCGATGAGCTGGGGCTCATAGCGGACATGTGACCACATCTCATGGGCTGCATCCAGGGATTCCTTGAGGAGTCCCTCGTAGACAGGGGAAACAGTATATTTTGGACCGCCAAACACAATGCCATCGCATGCTGAGGCATAGAGGAATGCAGTCTGGGCAACAGCCCTGCAGGTATCCCTGGAGATGTGTTCTGTCCTGTACGCGATGACGTTGCCATCCTTCTCCTCACGCCACTCCGTTGCACTGTAGGCATCATCTACTGCCATCCTGACGACTGTGATTGGAGTGGCTACTGAGCCGATGGAGGAGATGCCAGCGATGGGACGGCCAGTACGGATGATGACCTGGGCTCCGATCCGGTCACGAAGGAGGGCATTCGGACTTCCCACATCATCCGCTTTCTCGGGAGTGATGGTTGCAGCCTTGAGTCCGAGCCTGTGTGCACAGATTGCATCAGCAGCATCGCGTACCACACCATTTGCTGTGGCTCGGCGATTGGCAAGGGAGCAGTCAAACTCCTGGAGATCGAGAGTGCATCCAAGAAGGGCAGGATCTGCAAGCCGGAGAGTCTCAAGAAGAAGTTCTTCTCCAGTCTGGTCCCCATGGAGCACGACAACGGTTGTTGACATTCGGATCTCTCCACATGCACGCATTCAGTGGACTGGACTACCCCTCCATTATCGTCAAGTGGATGCAGGTTCGGTGGGCTTGTCAGGAGAGAGCCGCACTGCGGAGCTGCACTCTCTTTCCACGTACGGGAAGCTGATGCTCCCGTATCTCGGGAGAGAGTGCGGGAGGGAGCTCATGCGTCCGTGAAAGAACAGAGGTGATGGATTTCTCCATTCGGGATCCGAGTACGGAACGGACAGCACCCAGATATGCGTCAGCGACATGTGCCCACTGCGCAGCAGCATCCCTGCGCAGGAGTTCCGGACTGTATGGTGAAATCGTCCGGTCGTACGGATTGCGGAGAAGCCGGTACATGCCAAGGAGCTGTTCGGGAAGAGTTGCACCGGGAGTGCTTCCATCAAGGGAGATGAAGAGGAAGCCAGAATCATTCACCAGTACATCCCGTGCATCTGATGGAATGGTGCAGCCACGGGCTGCCATCGTTGCGATGGTCCGGACGAGATCTTCGTGTGCATCAAATGTGCTGAGCCGGGAAAGCTCGCTCAAAGCCATGGAATTGAGCACCTGGCCATCTGCAGGCTCTGCAAGGAGTACTCCATCGGTGAGGGATATCCCCAGAATATGCTGGATGCCGGGAACATCGCGAACCCGGTTCCGAAGGAGTGCATCGCGCAGAAGCTCCGGGGATCCAGGACGTGCAGGTGTGAGTGCGACTTCTCGGCCCTTGATGGTTATTCTGAATGACCGTGGCTCACTCTGTGCTCCATGTGCACTGGTGTTGTGATGCACATGGGAGAGGAATGGAGAAAGCTTTCGGATCTGTGAACCATATGGAGCAGTTGCTGCTGTGAGCTGGGAGATGGAATGGATTGTATCCATGTCCTTCTGGGACAGATGGCGGAGGTAGGCCTTCCATGCGAGACGGAGGCTGGCACCTGCAGGAAACGGGAGGAACGCTGCTCCAGTGTCATCGAGAGAGGCTGCAAGTCGATGTGCTGCTCGGGCTACATGGTGCGAGGATGCAGCTCGTGCAGGGTCAGCTGTCGCAGAGGCTGCGAGACGAAGAGCAAAAAGCTGGATTGCAGCATCTCGCTCAGCCCTGTCTGCACGTTTCCACCACGTAATACCGGACATGCATTGCTCCGATTGATGACCCTTCATCCATCGTACGGACAGTTCCGGACATTGCACACCCAAAATGCAGCATTGTCCGTCCTGGAGGGGAAAGGACTAGTTCGCCCCTATCTCTATGAGCCTGTCAATGGTGGCGAGCACTTCCTCAGGAGTACATGGCTTTGAGAGCACTGCTGCAGCACCAAGCTGCTGTGCACGTTCACGGGTCACGCGGTCCCCACGATCGGTGAGGACAATGACTCCGAGATCCGGATGCTGTGGAGAAAAGCGAATTGCCTGGAAGTACTCCAGTCCATCCGTTTCAAGCGTGGCATCAAGAATGAGGAGGGTTGGTGCATAGTCAGGAGCTGTTGCCCGGAGCTCTCGAGCACTTTTCACCCAGCGAAACTCTTCCATGAGGGGAGAAAGAGTCCGGATGATCGGAGCTGCATCGAGTTCTTGGTCCTCCACATAGAGGACACGTGCCTGTCGCTGTGACATGCAACCATCCTACAGATTTTGGGGGGTGCATTGGAAGAACCAAGCATCGTACACTTGTGAGATGAATGCCGGTACTGGTCGTACGGGCATGGATACCACTGGACATCGTGTGATGAGGGGATGATCAATGCCGACAGATTCACTGATTCGTCGCCTGGGTTCCTCGCTCCGCCATGCAATTGTCGGGGATGAGGAGGAAGTGTTTGACGGGGAACGGGTGGAGCTTGATGTTGAACCGGTGTCGGGATGGCAGGTCGAGGAACGGCTGGTGGAAGCCGAAACAGCACTCCAGGGGGTAGCCCAGTCAACAACGCTTGATCGGGTGTGGAGAACAGCACTGCGTGCGAAGCCGGACGATGGCAAGCCCTGGCCCAATGCAAATCCTGCGTTTGTGGAAACCCTTTTCATGGAACTTCTGAAGGTATCCCAGTTTGAACGTGCATTTGCACTTCTTTCACGTGAATGCCGTGCAGCCTGGTCCTCGCCCCAGGAGTTTGCCCAGTCCCTGGAACACCAGGGACTGACGCGTGTATCTGCAATGGAAGTACGGGAGTGCCAGTTCCTTGAGGCATGGGAGGATGCTGCGCATGGCGCAACGTTCGAGCATGTTGCAGAACTCCGGGTAGAGTACGCGTTCGCCTTCAAGGGTACGCTTCACCGTATGAACAAGACAGTGCATGTCGTTGCAGAGGATGGCATGTGGAAATGCTTGTATTTTCCACAGAAATAGCGTGTACTACTCATGAGTGCAGCCCCCTTGAGATACGGAGCAGTGAAGCCCAGGTGACAGAACACAACCTTGCAGCGACCATAGCCGAGCAGCAGGCGATCGAGCATGAGGCACTTTTCCGTCGGTCACGGATCGGTCGTACACGGCGAGCGCTCAGGGAATCGGATGAACTTGTCGCAGTGGTTGAGGAATTCCGGGTCCGGGGACACAGCATGCTTCCGCGCTGGCTGTGGGATGCAGTGGCACAGTTTCTCTGGAGAACAGACAGGACATTCCTTGGGGCACTGGGTCGGGAGCGGAGTGTGGAGAATGTTGGAAGTGTTCTCTTTCTCGTGCAGCAGGCTCTCATGAACCGTTCAGTCGAGGAGCAGGAGCGGGGAACGCGGGGGACCATCATCCCCTTCCCACTCCAGACCCGGCCACCTGTACTCGGGTAGGAGAGACATGACCTGGCGCATGACAGTTGTTGGTTCAGTTGCACTTGATGATGTGCTCACTCCCCATGGACATCGCACAGGACAGATGGGTGGATCTGCACTGTACTGTTCTCTTGCTGCCTCCCGCTACGTACCAGTGCACCTGGTCGGGATAGTGGGAAAAGATGCTGAAGCGATGATCCGGGAAACGGTATCCACACGGCAGGTGGACCTGGGGGATCTTGAGGTATCGCACCTCCCGACATACCGGTGGCATGCCATCCACGACTTCACAGAATGGCGCACGAAAAATGAACATGCGGAGTATGGAGCGTATGCAGCATGGCAGCCTGTACTCTCGACAGCTGCACGAAGTGCAGAAGTGCTCTTCATAGGAAGCATGAATCCCCATCTCCAGCAGGCAATTCTCGACCAGGTGGAAAGTCCCGCAGTCATTGCAATTGACAGCATGGAGGAGTTCATCCGGACAGAACATGAGCTCGTGCAGTCAGTCATCCATAGGGCTGACATTCTCTTTCTCAACATTCATGAAATCAGTGCTCTCCTCCAGTGTTCAGAAGATGCCTGGGAAACCGAGACAGGGACATTTCTTGCTGGAGCACCACGACTTCGTGCAGTGGTTGTGAAGCTTGGACCAGAGGGTGCAGCACTCATCACACGAGACCGTGCTGTACGCATGCCGGCTGCTCCTGTCGATATCGTGATCGATCCCACAGGAGCAGGCGATGCTCTTGCAGGGGGATTTCTCGGAACCCTGGCAACGCATGAGGATGCCCATGCAGAAGCCTTTGATGCTGCACTGCTGGCAGGTCTGTTTTGTGCTGCAGATGCCATATCGACATTCGGCGTGCAGCAGCTGAGGGATTCCTCACGCACAGGTAGCACCTCTGGTGCTGCGTTGGGAGGCTCCCCGATCGAGCTGGTCACAGAGGAATAGTGCTGCTGTCCGGATGGTCGTTGCCGACTTCCGGAGCACATCAAGTGCGGAATCCCCACCTCTGCCCCAGGTGGCGACATAGCCGAAGCTGTAGGCACTGCTGTCGATGCCGAGGTGGTTCATGACAATGAAGGCTACGGACTCTGCTTCAATCTCTGCCCTCATCCTGTCTGGGCACGATGCATGGAGCATGGCGTGGGAGATCTCATGGATGAGGGATTTGAGCTGCTGTGTTCCCGTATCCCTGGCATTGATCTCGATTGACTTTGCTGCAGGCCTGCATACTCCGTGTGTCTCGCTTCCAAGTTCCTGAAAGGTGACCGTGAAACCGAGCGCAGCAGCGATACGGCATGCATCTTCGAGGATGTCCGTGCCAATGGGTGCTGCGAGAACATCACAGGGAGCTGGAAGCGGATCTCCCTCAGTCTGTGAAATGTCGAAGACGGGAACGTACCGGAAACCGAAGGGAACCGTATCCTCTCCGTCCTCCTGTGTGGGGCGGAGGGGGGCCACAATGTACAGAGCCTTCTCTCCCCTCCGCACCTGACGTCCAAGCCGTTTCCAGGTGGAATAGCTTGCCACCTTTGTCGCAGTTGGGCGCTGGGAGGCTATGAGGAGGACATTCCTGGCACTGTAGGTGCGGAAGCGGTTGACCATTGCAAGCCACTCCATCCACCGGTCCGTCGTGCAGAGATCGAGTACACCGCGTGTCAGGCGGGAGAAGGCAGTATCAGTGAAATCTGGTGATGTAGCCGTAGTCATGTGGGTGTCCTCCGTGTGTATGGAAGGAGCATGACGGGGCTGTGCGACAGCAGTCTGTCGCACATGCAGGTCTAGAGGGAGTTCATCAGGAGAACGATATCGAGTGCGATAAGAGCCGCAATAGTGATGAACGAAATGATGTTGAGAAAAAGGGAGTTCCGGTGCCTGCCGAGAAGAGACATGTCATTTGCAAGGATGAAAATGAAGATGAGTAGAACGGGAAGGAGGATGCCATCAAGTGTCTGGGTACCAATGGCAACACCAGTGATTGAAATATGCGGGAGAAGCATCACGCCCGCTGTGATGATGATGAGTCCGAGGAAGAGCATGAAGAACAGGGGTGCTTCGCTGAACTTCCGCTGCACACTGCGTTCAGCACCAAAGGCCTCGCAGACGACAAACGCTGTACTGAGGGGGAGAACTGCTGCTGCGAGAAGTGATGCACCGAGCAGGCCAACAGCGAAAAGCTGCTGGGCATGAATGCCAACAAGGGGTGTCAGTGCCCTGGCTGCTGCACTTGTGCTCGTTATTCCGATTCCTGCAAGACCATGGGGGAAGAGCGTTGCAGCTGTCGTGATGACAATGAACACAGACACGATATTGCTGAATGCTGCTCCCGAGATGATGTCCGCACGAACATACGGGAGATCTCCCCGGGAGGACCCCTTGTCAACAATTGATGACTGAAGGTAGAGCTGCATATAGGGAGTGATGGTAGTCCCTATGAGCGCTATGACATCGATGAGGAATGCACTGCCTGCGACTCCAGGATGGGACAGAGAGGGAACAAGGAAGGAGTGCCCAACGGCTTTCCACTGTGTAGGCACGAGGAATGCAGTGACGAAGTAGCTGAAGAACGCAAGGCCGAGAGCCAGGAAAACCCGTTCCACAAGCTGGCGGTTTCCCCGCATGACAATGATGGCCACAAGAAGTGCAGCACTAAGTATGGCAAGCGTTTTTGGTATGCCAAGGAGGCCGAGTGCGCCTGCAACCCCAGCAAATTCGGCAAGAAGTGTACCGCCGTTCGCAATGATGACAACTACAGACACGAAGAGAGTCCACCGGACACCAAACCGCTCACGGATGAGGTCCATGAGCCCCTTTCCGGTAATGCAGCCGAGCCTTCCTACCATTTCCTGCACGACAATGAGCGAAATCGTGATGGGAATGAATGTCCAGAGGAGGGAGTAGCCGTATTTTGCTCCAATATTGCTGTAGGTAAAGACTCCGCCAGCATCGTTCCCTGCGTTGGCAATGATGATTCCCGGACCGACAATGGCAAGAAACCGGAGAACAGGGGCTGGGGAGAACCGCTTCCGTACTGCTGCAGGAGAGGGTGTCCGTTCCCCGAGAGACACGACCTTTTGACGAAGAGAAGATGCTGGCCGCCGGGAAGTGCTGTCTGTCTTCCTCTTCTCCGTCACAAGAGCCTTGCCCTTCTGCGCATGCCCTGAGGCATGACAGTGTCCATGGCATCGTCGATAGTCACAATGCCCTGGATGCGGTCCTCATCATCCACAACGGGAATAGCCAGGAGATTGTATTTCGCAATGACAGCTGCGACATCCTCCGGCTCTGCATCGGTGGGCACTGCAACAACGCGCTCGATCATGAGGGATGTGATCGGTGTTTCCGGTGCAGCCACAATGAGGTCCCTGAGGCTCAGGACACCGAGGAGATGCTCAAGCTCATCAATGACGTAGACGTAGTAGATGGATTCTGCACTTGGTGCACGAAGACGGATCTCTGCAATGGTCTCCTCGGCAGTAAGCGTGCTTGGAATGGAGACATACTCAGTCGTCATGAGTCCACCAGCTGTGTTGTCCTCATACGTGAGAAGCTCTGTGACATCCTCGGCCTCTTCCTGCTCCATCTTTGCAATGAGTTCTTCCCGGCGGTCCTCAGGGAGATCTCCGAGGAAGTCTGCTGCCTCATCGGGAGACATTGCCTCAAGAATGTCTGCAGTCTGCTCATCATCGAGAGTGGCGAGAATCTGTGCCTGAATCTCATCGCTTGTTTCCTCGAGCGTTTCCGCAGCTGTCTCAGCATCGAGACCCTGAATGATGGCAGCACGGTCAGTCGACCCAAGCTGGCTCACGATCTCTGCAATGTCCGCGGGATGCATCTTTCCGAGCTTGCGGTGGGAGATGCGAAGCTTGACTGATGTCTGGTCGCTCCGTACTGGGTCGACTACGTCCCAGGAAATGATTTTGTGGGGGAAATTGCGATGGAACACACGGGTCATTCTGCGGCCTGTGGATTCAAGACCGAGCCTCCTGAGGAGCCCCCTTGTGCCGATATCGACACCGATGAGAACAAGTGAACCGTTCACTACCTGGAGCTGGAGATCATTGACACGGACAACCCTGCGTCCATCCGTATCGACAATCTGGCGGTCGAGAATGTCCCGCGAGAGCCAGGTCTCCGAATCTGCACGAGGATATTCACGGAGGGCTTTGGTTGGAACATTGAGACTGAGCTCATTGTTTTCCCCAGCACGGACAGCTCCCCAGTCAATCGTTCGAGGGAGGTGGCTCCCGCCACGGATTGCGAATGCAGTGACGATGGGATACGGTTCACGCATGCGGACTATGAGATCTTTCACTGTGCCCACGCGCTGCTGGTTGATATCAACGATATCAGCGCGGAGAAAGTCGGTGAGAAAGATCATGAGAAGCCCCAAGTAGTGCGTACATCCGTGGCTGGTGCATTGTCATTATCCCAGAGAAACTCCATTATGTTGTGGGAACGTGACAGGAGGAGTGTCGGGGAAGGGGAAAGGCGCGGCACGGGATGGCATTGTGTGAGTCGTTTCAGCCACATCAGGGTGCTCCAGTGTTCTGCTTGCCGGCCCAGTTCCGCATCGGTACATGCAGACAGTCCAACAGTGCCAGTGCGGCAACAGTCCTCCTGCCAATAGCGTGAAGGAGCAGTATGTCCGGGATGGAGCCGGGGGGGTAAGGTGTCTTCCAGGGGCCGCATATTTCGGGCAACAGCTGAACAGGTACGCAACCGCCTCCTTCCTGCACGTGCGATTGGTGAAGCATACGGACTCGTTGTGACAGTGACGCGCACGGACATTCCCTACGGGCAGACGATATCAGGGGTCCCGGAGGGAGGGCATTGAGAAACTCTTCTACGGGGATGCTGCGGAAAAGCGGAATGGGTGATTTGCAGCAGTTGCGCACGGGAAGACACCCAGCCATGCGGACGATGCTGCACGATAATGATGGCGATCCCAGTACGTCGATCTGCGTACCCGGTATATACTGCATCCGTTACAGGCTCTGCAGATGACGCAGCAGACACAGGAGTACCCATGAACGAGGAATTCACTCTCGGCGTTCCCATTGACAGAAACCTTGCACTTGAGCTCGTGCGCGTGACAGAAGGCGGAGCACTTGCTGCAGCACGGTTCATGGGGCGCAATCAGAAAGAACAGGCGGATGGTGCAGCTGTGGATGCAATGCGCAGAAGCCTCCAGTACGTTGACATGGAGGGGATTGTTGTCATTGGCGAGGGGGAAAAGGACAAGGCTCCCATGCTGTACATCGGCGAGCAGGTTGGAAACGGGAATGACCCCCATGTTGATGTGGCTGTGGATCCAATTGATGGAACACGGCTCGTTGCGCAGGGTCTTCCGGGTGGACTCAGCACTGTTGCACTGGCAGAACGGGGTTCGATGTTCCACACGCACATTCCCTACATGGACAAGATCATTGTTGGACCACGTGCCAGGGATGTCATTGATATCACGGACAGTGTCGAAGCGAATCTCGCCCGGATTGCACGTGCAGAGGGACGGGATGTGCGGGACCTCACAGTAGTTGTACTTGACCGCCCTCGGCATGAGGAACTCCTCGGTAAAATCCGCAGTACTGGGGCAAGGGTGAAACTCATTCTTGATGGAGATGTCGCTGCTGGCATCATGGCAGCCATGGAGCATCGAACAGGCATTGATGTGCTCATGGGAGTTGGCGGAGCACCGGAAGCTGTACTTGCAGCAGCAGCAGTGAAATGCATTGGAGGCGGCATGCAGGCAAAGCTCTGGATCCGTGATGAGGATGCTTCAATTGCTGCGAAGGAAGGGGTCACCAACAGCAAGGTCTATACCATTGATGATCTCTGCGCAGGAGAGAACATCTTCTATGCTGCAACTGGCATCACGGATGGAGAACTCCTGGACGGAGTGAGGTTCTGGGGAGGAGGGGCCAGGACACACAGTGTGGTCATGCGATCCTACTCTGGCACAGTGCGGTATATCGAGGCAGAGCATTCCCTGAAGAAACTCAAGCAGAGGATTGGCATACTCAGCCCAGTGGGTGAGTCGACTGAACAGCGGGCCTGAGAGAAATGGATGATGGGGTAGAGAAGACAGCCAGTAGTGGTGAGCATTCCCGGTCTGGGGATCTTCTCTCCCGGATTGCCATTGGCATTGTTGCAGTCATGGCGAGTGCTGCAAGCATTGCTGGAGGCAGGCAGCTGGCAGCACCTCTTCCAGACGTTCACGCATCAGCCTTCCAATTTGTGACAGTGTCCCTCCCGGGATCTCCACAGACCATTCCAGTGGCAGCTGCAGGTGGCGAGGATGTGGCACTCAGTGATGGAAGGACCCTTCTTTCTGCGGATGCGAACATGCCCTTTCCGACAGGTTCTGTTGCGAAGGTGATGACTGCATATCTCGTGCTCAGAGCACATCCGCTCAGTGCAACTTCCCAGGGACCGGTTCTCGTCATGACCTCACAGGATGTTGGGTTCTACAGGAGCACTGTTCGTGAGGATGGCTCAAATGTTCCTGTGCAGCTTGGAGAGCACCTCACAGAGCGTCAACTCCTGCTCGGTCTCATGCTCCCGTCCGCGAACAACCTTGCACTTACACTTGGAGTCTGGGTATCAGGATCCGACACAGCCTTTGTCGAGAAGATGAATGCAGAAGCTGCACGGCTCGGCATGGCGGATACCCATTTTGCGGATCCCAGCGGATACAGTTCCAACACAGTATCCTCTGCTGCTGACCTGGTGAAACTTGGCATGCATGCAATTGCTCTTCCATCATT
>DAIDIX010000004.1:0-11635 GCA_027451645.1 Candidatus Dormiibacterota bacterium
GTGCCCCATGGGAGAACGCTTTGCTGCATCACGCTCACCTGCTGAGCCAAAGACGACCCAGACATCGCCTGAGGTGGTTGCCCTGAGATCCATGAGCACATGACGGAGTGATGCCTCTGTATGGGCGAAATCGATGATGACAAGCACACCATCGCGGGTAGCAACATGTTCCATGCGGCCAGCAACAGGATGCATGGTGGCAAGTGCCCTGATGGCTCTGTGGGCATCCGCACCAAGCTCCACAGTCACTGCAAGTGCTGCAAGCGCGTTTTCGATGTTGAAGGTACCGCGGAGATGGTCGAAGGCAGCATGTTCTGAGTGATGGGGGAGGTGGAAGGTCGCTTCCAGGCTGTCAGGTGTGAGCTGGATGTCCGTTGCAGCATACTCTGCTCCGGATGTGCCTTCTGTTGTGTACGACACATTCCGACCTGAAGCGAGGCCTGCGAGGTAGTGGTATGCGAAGGCGTCATCCCGGTTGAGAACACCAAATCCACTGCGTTCGTGAGCGTATTCCAGGAGAAGGCCCTTTGCTGCACGGTATGCCTCCCGTGTTCCATGAAGATCAAGGTGCTCACTCGTGATGCGGGTGAACACTGCAGCACTGAATGCAACACCATATACCCTGTCGAGTGCGAGTGCATGGCTCGAGGTCTCGAGCGCCACATGGGTGCATCCTGCACGCTGGGCCTCACGAAGAGCCTTCTGGAGCACATCGGCCTCCTGGGTCGTGACATGGCCTGCATTCGGGGTGAATGTTCCGCGCACGGTATTACCAATGGTGGTGAAGGAGGCTCCCGGGATTGCACAGGCGTCCCAGATGGTCCGGATCATGTTTGTTACTGTCGACTTGCCATCAGTACCCGTGATGCCAACAACAGTCATGCTGTGAGAGGGATTGCCATACAGTGCAGCATTGAGAAGGGCGAAGGCACGCCTTGCATTCGGGACAGCGATGGCGGGAATGGGAAGGGGAGTCTCCGGCATCCGCTCCACAACAACGGCAGGACATCCTGATGCGACAGCTGCAGGAATGAATGCATGTCCATCCATTGCAAATCCCGGAATGGCAACAAAGAGGGAAGTCGAGTTCCCTTTCCGTGAGTCATTCACGACTGCACCAATGAGGGCATTGTCTGTGGAGCCTGTGTACGGGATTCCTGCCCGTTCGAGAAGGACATCGAGAGGAAGCTGGGGCCCGTCATCAGTGATGGACATGTCTGACCTCATCGAGAAGCGTACCGAGGAGGGCAGTGCACTCATGCGGTGCCTCAAGGTTGGGAAGATGTCCAAGATGCTCAAGGACCTTCACATTCCACCCGGTTTCCGGGGTTGCATGGCTGAGAATTCGGTCGTGTGGCACAATGCTGTCCTCCTCACCGATGAGGATGTGGACTGGTGCAGGAAGCGCATCGAGTGTTGTGGTGTGGTCCTTCCGCTCTCCAATGAGGATCTGGGCAGCTGCATACTGCTCACGTGTCCATCTCCTGCCGCGTGCAACAAGGGGATCGATGATGTGGGGTTCATGCTGTGCAGCAGCTCCAAGAAGTGTCGAAGCCAGACTGGCCAATGTACGATCCAGGCCATCGTGCTGTATTGTGGCAGCCCGATCCATCCTGGCTTTCCGCTCGGCAGGAGTGTCAGGAAAGGGATGGGAGCCAAGGAGGATGAGGGAGGTCAGCTGATGGGGAAACAGGGAAGCAAGTTCACATGCAGCATATCCACCCATTGAGGCTCCAATGACAGGGCAATGGGAAACTCCACTCCGTGCGAGATCTTCCTGGACTGCAGTCGCGAAAGCAGCAAGAGAGGAAGGCAGATGGAGGGGATCAGAAGGACTCGTAAATGAATAGCGGATGCACTGCCATGATCCGGCCAGGACAGCCACCTGATGGTCCCACTGTGAAGCGTCGAGAGGGAGCGCATGGAGAAATACAGCTGCAGGACCATGACCAGTCACTCTCCTCTGGTCCTCACGAATGCTATACGGCAGTGATGGTTTCACCATGTAAGCGTACGTGATCCCGTTTGATCGGGGTACGAGCAGTCCCCATATGTGGTGTGGCACACTCAATGTATGGAAACTTCTTCTGTTCACCAAGAAACACGGGGCACGACTACGATGGCCAACACCCTAACCATCACGGACAACCGTACTGGGAAGACCTACGAAATTCCGATCGAGCATGGAGCAATCCGTGCAACAGCACTCGAGCAGATCCAGGACGAGGCAGGAGACGGACTGGTCTCGTACGATCCTGGCTTTTTCAACACTGCATCGTGCATCAGCCGTGTCACCTTCATTGATGGCGACAGGGGCATTCTCCGGTACCGGGGATACCCCATTGAGGAGCTTGCAGAGAACAGCTCGTATCTCGAGACTGCATATCTCCTCATTCATGGGGAGCTCCCCACATCGACCCAGTTCACAGAATGGGAACGGGAGATCACGAACCATACAATGGTGCATGAGAACATCAAGCACTTCATGGATGGCTTCCACCACGATGCCCACCCGATGGGCATGCTGCTCTCCACTGTTGGAGCACTTTCGACATTCTATCCGGATGCCACAAAGATCGATGATCCTGAGCAGCGCCGGATCTCGATCTACAGGCTCATTGCGAAGATGCCAACGCTTGCAGCGTACGCATACCGGCATTCGAGGGGACTTCCCTACACGTATCCTGATGACGAACTTTCCTACTCGGGAAACTTCCTCAACATGATGTTCCGGATGGTCGAGCCAAAGTACCAGCCAGTGCCGGAGATCGAGAAGGCACTCGATATCCTCCTCATTCTCCATGCGGACCACGAGCAGAACTGCTCAGCAAACGCCATGCGCGTTGTCGGCTCCTCCCATCCCGATCCGTATTCCGCAACAGCCGCAGCCATTGCTGCCCTCTATGGCCCGCTTCATGGGGGAGCAAACGAGGCAGTCATCCGCATGCTCAACCGCATCGGAACAGTCTCGAATGTCCGGTCCTTCATCGATGGAGTGAAGGAAGGTAAGGAGCGGCTCATGGGATTTGGCCACCGGGTGTACAAGAACTACGATCCCCGGGCGAAGATCATCAAGAAGATGGCGGACCAGGTGCTTGCAGTCACAGGTTCGAACGAGCTTCTCGATGTGGCCCAGGAAGTTGAGAAGATCGCCCTCGAGGACGATTACTTCGTGTCCCGGAAACTGTATCCGAATGTTGATTTTTACTCGGGATTCATCTATCACGCAATCGGCATTCCGACTGAAATGTTCCCTGTCCTCTTCGCAATGGGCAGGACAGTCGGCTGGCTTGCCCAGTGGGAGGAGATGCTTCTCGACAAGGAGCAGAAGATCAACCGTCCAAAGCAGCTCTTCCTTGGCGAGGCAAAGCGGCCATACGTCGCAGTTGGCTCGAGGAACTAGCGGACCGGACATACCAGAGACTCGAGGTACGGGCGTGATCTGCCATGAGTGATGAGTCGCTCTGGCCACAGGTCACGCCCGTTCCACTTCCTCCAGAACTTGCACGGAAGTACGGTGCATCACGTGCAGTTCCGGTGTACGCAATCACGGATGACATCACCACATGGCAGTGCATCGATGAAGCCGGAACGGTCGGATACTGCAAGGTTGTTCGGACAGGTACAGGAAACGCTGTCAATCTTGGTAACGAGGCCTCGCGGCTCCAATGGTGCGAGAGACTTCCCCTTGTGACCCCTTCCGTTGTCGAGCAGGGTGGGGATGGAGATGCTTCCTGGCTTGTCACCCGTGAGGTGCCAGGCGTTCCACTGCACCATCTCAAGGCAAGCGTTCCACCTGCGAAGCTTGCAGCATGTGCAGGCTCTGCGCTCCGTACCTTCCACACACTGCCTTTCGATGGCTGCCCGTGGTCAGCTTCTCCGGGAGCACTTCTGGAAGGTGCTGCAGAGCGTGTGGAAAGGGGACAGATCGACAGGGACCGGGATTTCCACAGGGAGCATTCCCATCTGAGCTGTGAGGAAGCACTCCAGCTCCTCTCCACGAATATTCCCGATGGCAGAGAGGTACTCACGCACGGTGATTTCTGCTTCCCGAACATCCTTCTCGATCCCGGGTCGCTTGAGCTTTCCGGTGTCATCGATCTTGGAGCCGTTGCTGTGGGAGACCCATGGTGGGATCTTGCAGTTGCGAGCTGGAGTGTCACATGGAATCTCGGTCCAGGCCATGAGGACTCCTTTTTCGAGGCATACGGGATCACGCAGGACAGGGAGAGAATTGCCTGGTACCGGCTTGCCTATGACCTCGTTGCCTGATTGAACCTTGCTGGGCAGGAGAGCTGTGGTAGCATGCGGGCATGGCACTCCTTTCCGATGAGCTGCGATCCATGCTTCTTGCAGAGCTACCTGGCTGGACCTATGATCCAGGCTCCCATGTACTCCATGCTGCATACCGGTTCCCCTCGTTTGTCGAGGCATTCTCCTTCATGACTGCATGTGCACTCGTTGCAGAGAAGATGAACCACCACCCGAACTGGTCGAATGTCTACGCCACAGTCGATATCGTGCTGTACTCCCACGATGAGGGCGGAGTGACAGAGCGGGATGGTGCACTGGCACGGAAGATGGTGTTGCTCGCTGCACAGCACGGAGGTGTTCCACAGTCCTGATCCGAAGGCAGGACTGTGGAACAGTGGCGGAGGCTACTCCTCCTCTTCGACACCCACTTCCGCAATCGATCCAACCTTGTCCCAGTCTGCAAGACGGATGAGGATGACACCCTGGGTCTGCCGTCCCGTGATGCGGACCTGTGCGAATGGGAGCCTGATGAGCTGTCCAAGTGTGCTGATGACAAGGACCTCTCCCTCGGTTGAGGCGAGCACTTTCATGCCGATGATCTTTCCAATCTTCGGTATGGCCTTGTAATCAAGCGTGTAGACACCCTGGATGTTGCGTCCCTTCGAGGGGTATTCCGGCATGGGGGTGAGCTTTCCATAGCCGTTTTCCGTCACAACGAACACATACCCATCAGGAATGACGATGTCGAACCCTGCAAGCTCGTCGTCAGCAGTGAGGCGCATGGCAGAGACACCCATCGTGTCACGTCCCATGGGCCGGACGAGCTTCTCGCTGAAGCGGGCACTCTTTCCACTCCGTGTGACGAGAATGTACTCGTCGTTGCCGCTCGAGAGCCGGACCCAGTTGAGCTCATCATTGTCCTGGAGGTTCATGGCAATGAGACCGTTTCTCCGGACTGCAGAGAAGGCACCTACGGGAGTCTTCTTGATCATGCCGAGCCGGGTTGCCATGGCAAGGTACTGCTCCTGGGCACCGGACTGCATCTCGATGAGGGAGGTGATCTTCTCGTTCGCATCGATATCGATGAGGTTGATGATGGGAAGTCCCTTCGCCTGCCGCTTCACATCAGGAATCTCATGCGTTCTGAGACGGAATACGCGGCCCTTGTTCGTGAAGAAGAGGAGATCGTTGTGGGTGTTCGCTATTGTCGAATGCTCGACATAGTCCTCATCATTCGAGCGCTTCGCTCCGACAACTCCCTTGCCACCACGGTGCTGTGCCTTGATCTGGTTCACTGGCATGCGCTTGATGTACCCGCGATGCGTGAGGGTGACAAAAACATCCTCACGCGGGATGAGATCCTCATCATTGAGGGATGACTCTCCAAGCCGGATCTCTGTCCGCCGTGGATCTGCGAACTTCTTGCGAAGGTCCGTCACTTCGTCCCGGATGATGGCATCGATCTTCTTGGGATCAGCAAGTACGCCCTCGTAGTAGGCAATCTTCTTGATGAGTTCTTCATACTCCTGCTGTACCTTGTCCGCTTCCAGCCTCGTGAGACGTCCAAGACGAAGATCCACAATTGCCTGTGACTGCCGGTCACTGAGTCCGAACCGCTGCTCCAGGCCTGTCTTGGCAGCCTGCTCATCAGGAGCACGGCGAATGATCTCGATGACTTCATCGAGGTGCTTGAGGCAGATCTGGAGGCCCTCGAGAATATGGGCACGATCCTTCGCCTTGTCGAGTTCATACTGCGTGCGCCGCGTGACAATCGACCGGCGGTGGGACAGATACTCATGGAGGATTGACTTGAGGCTGAGGACCTGGGGCCTTCCATCAACAAGGGCGAGCATGATGACTCCGAAGGTCGTCTGCAGCTGTGTGTGCTTGTAGAGGTTGTTGAGCACAGTGCGGGGCCGTGCAGTCTGCTTGAGCTCGATGACGATGCGCACAGTGTCCTCACGGCCAGACTCATCACGAAGGTCATTGATTCCCTCAATCTTCCTGTCGTTGACGAGTTCTGCAATGTTTGCCATGAGACGGGCCTTGTTGACCTGGTATGGCAGCTCCCGGATGATGATCTGCTCACGGCCACTGGAGGATTCCTCGAAGTCAACCTGGGCACGCACAGTAAGCTTGCCATGGCCTGTTGCATAGACAGCAGGGATGTCCTGCGCATAGATGATGCCACCAGTAGGAAAGTCAGGACCCTTGATGTGCTTGCAGAGATCCTCAGTTGAGATGTCCGGATCATCGATGAGGCTGATGATTCCGTCAGCGACCTCACCAAGATTGTGAGGAGGAATGTTTGTTGCCATGCCGACAGCAATGCCGCTTGCACCATTGACAATGAGGTTCGGAAGCAGTGCCGGGAGAACAAGGGGTTCCTTCTCCGTATTGGAGAAGTTGTCCCCAAAATCCACAGTGTTCTTGTCGATGTCTTCTGTGAGCTGCATGGCGATCTGTGCCATCTTCGCCTCGGTATACCGGTAGGCAGCAGCAGTGTCTCCATCGATGTTGCCGAAGTTTCCCTGGGGATGCACCAGCGGATACCGGACAACCCAGTCCTGGGCAAGCCGGACAAGGGCATCGTAGACGGACGAATCACCGTGGGGATGGTACTTTCCCAGCACTTCACCAACGATCGTGGCGCACTTCACAGTTTTCGATCCTGCAGTGATTCCCTGGTCATACATCGCATAGAGAATGCGGCGCTGTACTGGCTTGAGGCCATCCCGGACATCAGGGAGTGCTCGACTGACAATGACACTCATCGCATAGTCGAGATACGAGGACCGCATCTCCGATTCGATGTCTACTTCCCGGATGGAGCCGGTTTCGAAGGTGGTCATGAATGCGCCTCCAATGGTGCAGTGGGTGCAGTAGTGGGTGCTGGGGATGCGGGTGTGTCTGCTGCAATTCCCTTGGCAATTGTGGTGTGGACATCATGGAGCATGGCTTCCTTCGCAACGCGGATGGCATGCCATAGGGCTGTGGCATCCGAACGGCCATGCGCAATGACGACTTCTCCATTGATACCAAGAAGCAGTGCTCCTCCAGTGCGCCGGTAGTCCACAGCAGACCGGAGCGGAGTGAGGGCTGGCTTGAGGAGTGCACCGCCTACCATGCCCCGCATGGAGGAGGTAGCAGCGTGCTTGAGTGCATGCATGAGAAACTCCCCGACTCCCTCTGCAGTCTTGATGATGACATTGCCAGTAAATCCATCGCAGACTGCAACATCGCAGACACTCCTGAACAGATCCCTGCCTTCCACATTGCCCACGAGGTTGAGCGATGTGGCCTCAAGCAGCGACTTCGTTGTCTGGACGAGCTCAGTTCCCTTTTCCTCTTCTTCTCCATTGCTCACGATGCCAATGCGGGGATTTGTGCAGCCCAGCAGTGTCGATGCATAGCATGCACCCATGGTTGCAAACTGTGCGAGCCATTCTGGCCTGCACACACTGTTTGCTCCGACATCCAGAAGAAAGGTGGACCCTCCACCCTCACGCGGAAGCGCAGTCCCAATTGCGGGACGGTGGACTCCAGGGAGCCGCTTCATGATAAGTAGCGATGCTGCAAGGACTGCACCGCTGTTGCCAGCACTGACAACAGCACCTCCAGTTCCCTCTGCAACAAGCTCACAGGCCCGGACAATGGAAGAATCCTTCTTTGCTCTCACAGCTTTTGAGGGATGCTCGTCCATGCCAATGACTTCACTGGCATGGACGATCTCGACACGGCTGGAGTGGATGTGCGGAGCAATGGCATCCTTGTTTCCCACGAGAATGAGGTCTACATCAAGCTCCTCAACTGCACGGGGAACAGCCTCATAGACTGCTTCAGGAGCATGGTCTCCGCCGAAGGCATCAATCACAATGGGAAGTCTGGTGGTCATTGCGTGCTACACATCAAGGTTCTTCACGGACTTTGCATGAGTCTGGATGAAGCGGCGTCGTGGCTCCACATCGGGCCCCATGAGCCGGTCGAAGATGTCATCTGCCTTCATTGCATCCACTGCAGTCACCTGGAGGAGAATGCGGGACTCTGGAGACATCGTGGTCTCCCACAGCTGGTCCGGATCCATTTCACCAAGTCCCTTGTAGCGCTGGACATCGACCTTCGCATTTCCACCGAACTCCCGAATCGCCTGGTCCCGTTCCTCATCGCTGAAGGCATAGCGCGGTTCCGCTTTCCCTTTTTTCGGTGCGACCTTGAAGAGTGGTGGCTGGGCAAGGTATACATATCCGCCCTCGACGAGATTCTTCAGGTGACGCCAGAACAGGGTGAGGAGCAGGGTGCGGATATGGCTTCCGTCAACATCAGCATCGACCATGAGAACAATGCGATGGTATCGGAGGCGGTCAGCATTGAAATTCTCGCCAAATCCGACACCCAGTGCAGTGATGAGGTTCTTGATCTCCTCACTTGCGAGAATGCGGTCGGAGCGGGCCTTTTCGACATTGAGGATCTTGCCGCGAAGGGGGAGGATGGCCTGGTTGCGCCTGTCCCGGCCAGATTTTGCAGAGCCTCCTGCACTGTCTCCCTCGACAATGAATAGCTCGCATTTTGCAGGGTCCCGCTCAGAGCAGTCCGCAAGCTTGCCGGGAAGCGTTGCGGATTCGAGCAGTGACTTCCGCTGCACGAGATCGCGGGCACGTGCAGCAGCCATGCGGGCACGTGCAGCAGTGAGCGAGTGCTCGATCATCCGCTTTGCTTCCTGCGGGTTCTCGTTGAGATATGCCATGAGGGCATCACTGAGTACAGAAGAGACAATTCCCGCAACCTCGCTGTTGCCAAGCTTCGTCTTTGTCTGGCCCTCGAACTGGGGTTCCTGAAGCTTCACACTGATGACTGCAGTCAGTCCCTCGCGGACATCGTCACCGGTGAGGTTCGAGTCCTGCTCCTTCAGGATGCTTGCTGCCTTTGCATACTTGTTGAGGGTCGAGGTGAGTGCAGTACGGAACCCTGTCACATGGCTTCCGCCCTCTTCCGTGTTGATATTGTTGGCAAATCCGAGGACATGCTCGCTGAAGGCAGTGTTCTGGTACTGGAGCGAGATCTCCACGACTACTCCATCCACATCGCGCTCAACATAGAACGGCTTTGCATTGAGCACATGCCTGCTGCTGTTGAGGTATTTCACGAATGCCTGAATGCCGCCCTCGAAGTAGAACGTGTATTCAGAGCCAGCTAGCTCGTTCACGAGCTGGATGACGATTCCCTTGTTGAGGAAGGCAAGTTCCCGGAGCCGGTTCGCTATCGTATCCCAGGAGAATTCACGTTCAGGAAAGATCTCCGGGTCGGGCCAGAACCGGATGAGCGTTCCCTTCATTGCTGTCTTGCCTGCCTTTGCGACAGCCGCATCGGGAACACCACGGGTGTATGTCTGCGCGTACTCTGTTCCTTCCCTGAACACCCGTGCCTCAAGCTTTTCGCTCAGGGCATTGACAACAGAGACACCGACACCGTGGAGTCCTCCAGACACCTTGTATCCGCCGCCACCGAACTTTCCTCCGGCATGCAGCTTTGTCAGTACGACCTCAAGGGCGGATCTGTGCTCAGTCGGATGCTCATCGACTGGGATGCCACGTCCATTGTCGAGAACGGAGACGGAACCATCGTCATGCATCGTGACTGTGATGATCGTGCAGTATCCTGCAACAGCCTCATCGATGCTGTTGTCAACGATTTCCGTGACGAGATGATGGAGTCCACGGGTATCAGTGGACCCGATGTACATGCCTGGCCTGCGTCGGACGGGTTCAAGACCCTCGAGGACCTGTATCTGCTGGGCATCATACTGCTGGGTGACTTCAGTCGCTTTTGGCATGGTCGGCTTGGGTGCTCCACGTGTAGGGCTAGAATTGAATCTGCAGCATCACGCACACTGCATGGCAATGGCGGATGCAGGATGGGCAGATGCACCTTGCGGCGTGTGCATGATCCGGGGCAGCGGATGTGCTACGGTACCAACGTCGAAAATGCTTTTACCCACATAACTATTGTACACAACAACACGTGAGCAATTAAAGAGGTAGTATGCGCATGGCAGTGGGAAGGACACGCTCATCCCAGCAGGTGCAGGACACGCTGCTTGCCAACTGGCGTGACGAGATGCATGCAGCAGCCCTCTACGATGCGCTCGTGCGCACACAGAAGGATCCATTTATCCAGCAGAGCTTCCAGGAGATGCGGGATCACGAGCAGGAACACGCGCAGTTCTGGAAGGAACGGCTTGGAGAGCTCGGAGTCCGGGTTCCATCGTTCCGGAGGGGAATCCGGGAACGGATCGTTCCGATCATGGTTGCTGTGCTCGGACTTCCTGCAGTGCTCTCATCGATTGAGCTCGAGGAAACGCGGGGGATTGTGGAGTACATGGAACAGGCCCAGCTTCTCGACAATCCGAAGGCCCGCCAGACTGCTCTCGACATTCTGCCTCAGGAACGGCACCATCTCGATCTTGTGGCCGAGATGGCTCAGGGAGCAGAAGGTTCGGGAATGGGTTCTGCTGGTGCACATGTCCGTCGGCTGGCTGAAGTGGTGCGGGATTTTGTCTTCGGTCTCAATGACGGTCTTCTCAGCAACTTCAGCCTCATTGCTGGAGTCAGTGGAGCGAATCCAAACGGTTCTTTCATCATTCTTGCAGGGTTTGCTGGACTCGTCGCAGGAATGATGTCCATGGCAGCTGGCCAGTTCCTCAGCACCAAATCGGGTCAGGACATTCTCAACCGGTCACGGAAAATGCGGAAAGAGGAGATCCGGACCATTCCCGAGTTTGCCCGGGACCAGCTTCGCGAGAAGTATCTGAAGCAGGGTTTCGCACAGGAAGAGGCTGACATGATCGTGACACGGATCACAGCAGATGAGGACAGGTGGCTGGCAGCACTGAGCGGGAGTGGGGATGGGGAAGTGCAGGCACTGTCTCCGCTTGCTGGTGGAGTGGTGACCGGCATCGGCTTTGGAGTCGGTGCATTCATACCGCTCCTTCCCCATCTTGTGGCCACAGGAGCTGGGACACTCATTGCAGCAGGGATTCTGTCAGTTGCTGCACTCTTTGGAGTCGGGATGGTGAAGTCGCTCTTCTCCGGCGAGCGGCCACTTCGAGCAGGCCTCGAGATGGCAGCAATTGGCGTGGGTGCAGCAGTCGTGACAAACCTCATAGGAAGGCTGTTCGGCGTTGCTGGAATAGGCTAGTCGTCCGTATCCTCGCGCGTATCCGGATGATCCTTCTGGAGCTTCTGTCGCATCCGTTCCCGCTGCTCTTCACGGCGGAGCGCTTCACGGAATTCAGGATCCCGTTCCGCTCGCTCACGGACATACTGTTCAAGCTCGTCCTCATCCTGCCTGGGAGTTGTCATAGCGTTGCTCCGTGGTAGGTGGA
>DAIDIX010000004.1:11645-20706 GCA_027451645.1 Candidatus Dormiibacterota bacterium
GCTGCACCCCTGCTGGTCCAGTCCCGAAGGCGTGACTCGGCAAGGTCAAGGAAGCGGGAAGGAGCCTGCTGCGACTTCTTGCTGTAGGCAACGAGCGCGAGATAGACTGTGGACCGCTTGCCCTGCGGAGCGAAAAGGACCCTGATGCCCTGGTCGCTGATGGGTACGCGAACCTCATAGAGATCTCCCCTGAGGTGCCGGGCACCCTGGAGCCCGTTGTCGCGGATCTGGCGCATAGCAACCACGACTTTCGCTGCATCATCAGCCGGAAGTGCATCCAGAAACTCCCGAACGGGACTGTCACCACGGCCTGTCGTGTAGTGACGCCATCGGGGCCGGATCGTGTTTGTACGGGCCATCAGGTCACTCATTGCCCTCTGAGCGTACGCTACAACTTCAGGAGATCGGAGAGGTGCGAAGATCCCGTCACACGACTGTCACTGGAGGGACAAGGCAGTTCATTCACGAAGGGAAGTCTTCATGCTTCTGCACAGGAAACGATGTCACAAAGGGGAAGCCGTACTTGACTGCCATACTGAAGTGACGCACGATCTAAGGCGAGTGTGAAGCGGAATGGTACGGGGTGTGAAGTGATGCTGGGCGGATTCCGGAAGATGCAGTGGCAGTCGGGGCTCATTGTTGGGGCACTGCTTATCCTTGCAGGCTGCGGGACATCAGGCCCACAGGCCACCTGTCCAGCCTCGGGAAGCCCACGGACGCACTTCTGCCTCACTGCTGCTGAAGCTGCACAGCATGACCGTGTGGTCCATGTCCCAACTGTCCCTGATGCAACTCTCCTCAAGGCAGGAGTGAGTCTCACGCTCGGTCCGAAAGACCACTCGAAGATCACGGAGAAGGAAGCTGTCGCAGCAGTCTCGCGATTGGCACCTGACATAGCGTCAGGAGCAGCAGTACGGAGTGCAGTCTTTGCGGAGATCCACTCTCCAGAGGGACTTCCCGCACAGTCGACTGCAGTGTGGCTTGTTGACATTACGCCTCCGGGAATGCACGGCTATGTCATCGCAGTGGTGAATTCCACGACAGGTGCAGTTCTGTACACTGACGCGTACCACGGGTGATGGAAGGGCAGGAGAGTCCAGTATCATCGAACGTGGACATTCGGCATTGGGCTGGCATGAGTGAGATCCCAATCGTTCCGGATCACAACGAGTACTGGAGGGAATGGTGTACATGAACATCCTCATGTGTCGCCCGGACTATTTTGATATCGAATACGAGATCAACCCCTGGATGCATACATCGGTGAAAGTGCAGCATTCCGTGGCAATGGAGCAGTGGGAAACCCTGAAGGACACCTACGAGAAGCTCGGTGCACGCATCACACTCGTCGATCAGATTGAGGGACTTCCTGACATGGTGTTCACTGCAAATGCAGGACTGGTGTGGAACCGGCGTGCAGTCGTCAGCAGGTTCCAGCATCCTGAGAGGCAGGGTGAGGAGCCATACTGGCGCCGTGCCTTCGAGGGGCTCGGCATGGAAACCTTCGATACTCCGGGGGAGAAGCCGTTCGAGGGAGCCGGAGATGGCCTGTTCGTCGGTTCAACACTCTTCATCGGATATGGACCGCGCTCAGATCGGGAGACGCATGCTGCCATAGCTGCACTCCTTGGCGTCGAGCATGTGAGCCTTGAGCTCGTTGATCCACGGTTCTACCATCTCGATACCTGCTTCTCGCCGCTTGGGCATGATGCAGCGCTGTATCTCCCGTGCGCTTTCACGGAGGAAGGCATTGCAGAGATCAGGAAGCATGTGCCCCATGCGATCGCTGTACCGCAGGAAGTGGGGGACGGGTTCTCCTGCAATGCACTTGTTGTTGGTGAGGCCATTGTTGCGACAGCTGCATTGGAGGGCATTGCGAAGGAACTCGCAGCAGTAGGACTCCGGCATATCCCCATGGAAATGACCGAGTTCCTCAAGTCAGGTGGTGCAGTGCGCTGTCTCTCCCTCCCACTCGATACAGGTGCGTAGCCCCCTGCATCATGCAGAGGTGTGCTGTGGCAGGAACGGATTCCTACAGGTCGTGCTGGGGAGCGAAGAGGGGAGCCTCACCGTCCGTCTCTGCAGCCATGAGAGTTGAGACATCGCTCACATACCGTGTCGTGTCCGCATACATGCCAACATCCTGAAGAGTCTTCTCTCCCTGGTAGTACGCAGCAAGGGCAAACTCCACTGACTGATCATGCCTGTCGAGAAGATGCTGGAGGAGGAGGCCACCAGCTGATACATTGTCATCGGCCCGGTGGAGATCAAGAGGACGGTGGGCAATCACATGGCTCACCCATTCGCCTGCGGATGGCTCAAGCTGCATGATGCCGACTGCTCCAGTGGGAGAGATGAAGCTCTGATCCCAGCCACTCTCTATCCATGCAACTGCCCGAAGAAGGGAAGGGTTGATGGCGATGTCAGCAGCAATGGTTGTGAGAAGGGCATTCATCCGGCCAAGCCTGCCTGGAACAGCGATGACTGCACCATCTGCGAGAGGAGCATTGACTCCGATACCGTTCGCCCGTGCGAGAGCTGTGGGATCGATGCCATAGAGCCTTGCAATCCGTACCACGCTGTCATTGCTTGTGGCAGTGTGCAGGTCAAGGTCATTTCCTGCAAGAGCGTATGGAGGCAGGGCAAGGGCTGCATCGGGAATGGTGAGCATCTGCCCAATCTTGAGTTCTGCACTGCTCGAGATGTTGTTTACAGCAGAAAGAGCCTGGACAGTCGTTGCATGCCGAAGGGCAATGTCGCGGAGCGTGTCGCCAGGATGCACAATGCATGACGATGCCACCATTGCTGTGGGATATGCTGCAAGCGCTGTTGCGCCGACAGCAAGGGCGAGTCGCTGTGTACGAGAGTTCATGGTGCAGGTGTGGTACGACGTGGTCAGGATGGTGAAAGCAGAGCTCTCAAGAACTGAATATACACCAATTTATGACGAATGTTTCAACAATACGACGAACCCACCAACCGCACCAAATCGTGCTATGATGCGTTGGCAATAGATAAAGGAGAAGAGACGGGAGAGGGTCTCCCGCCGAAATGATATAGCGAGCGCCAGAGGGCAGGAGACATGCCTCGGGCTGGATTGTTGCCCCATCGGCGCTGCTCGTAAGGAGCGGAAGTATTGTGAGACAGTATCGATTTGTCGACGCCGTCATCTGGGATTATGATGGCACCCTTGTCGCAACACGGAATGCGGACAGGGAAGCAGTGGAACGCCTTCTTGGTGAAGAGCCGGAGGCTCATACTGGCGTACAGGAATTCTGGGCAACGGAGGGACTTCCCATCCGTACTAGGATCGAGCGAGCCTGGCCTGGTCGCGTGGAGGAGATCCTGCCGTACTTCAATGCCCATGTCGATCCGCAGCGCTTCAGGGGCATTCTCACTGTCATCCAGTCTCTCAGGAGGGACGGATATCGGCTTGGTGTCGTGTCTTCGCGCCAGAGGGATCTTCTTGAATGGGGCCTCAAGGTGAGCGGACTCCGTCCGTACTTTGAATCGGTCATTGGTCTTGATGATGTCAACTCGCCAAAGCCGGATCCCGAGGGGCTCCTGAAAACGGTTCACCGGCTCGAGGTGCATCCCTCCCAGGCACTGTTCATAGGCGACAGTGATGTCGACATCCTTGCAGGCAAGGCAGCACGCATTGCAACCTGGCATGCTGCATGGTCTCTTGAGGGGCGGAGGTCTCACTTCGCTGCCACATACCAGCTCCACAGTCCGAAGGATGTGCTTGCTGCAATTGACATGCTCGGGCAGGAACCCACAGGAACAGAGGGCGGATAGTCCCAACCTCCGGAAGAGGTGATCCTACCGTGCAGCGAGCTTCGCTGCATCCTGGGCAATGAGGGTGCGGACACCACCGATTGCTACACGGATAGCAACATCGATGGGAAGTTCCACGCCTCCTGGAAGCGTGCTGTCGCCAGACTGCGCAGTGTTCACTACTGCCATGACTGCTCCAGCACGGAAGCCCCGTACTGCTCCAATGACGAACAGTGTGGAGGACTCCATCTCTGCTGCAATGCAGCCTGCTCGTTTCCAGGCCTCGAGCTTTGCACGGATCATGGACTCGACAGGGACTGTCTCCGGTGCAATCTCACTGTACAGCGCATCATTGCACTGTACGATGCCGAGTTCATGCGGGAGGTTCTGCTCCTTGGCAGCATGGTCAAGTGCAAGAAGCACATCGAAGTCGGAAACAGCTGGAAACTCGGGAGGTACGTACTGGTGCGAAGTGCCTTCGTTCCGGATTGCTGCCTGAACAAGCACAGCATCCCCGAGCCGCAGAGTGTCGGCAATGCCGCCACATGTGCCAACACGGATCATGGTCCTGGCACCAATCGTGAAAAGTTCCTCTGCTGCAATGGCAGTCGAGGGACCACCAATGCCTGTCGAGACTGCACTCACCTTCACGCCATCAAGGGTTCCCGTGTAGGTCGTGAATTCCCGGTTGCTCCGGACATGGACACCATCAGTGAAGTGCTGGGCAATACGCTCGCATCGTCCCGGATCTCCCGGCATGAGGATGTATTCCCCGATTTCGCCTTCTTCAAGCTGGATGTGATACTGACGCATGACACTCAGTGTAGCGGGAGGGAGGATGGGTCGGTTGTCCGCTGCCGTATTGCCATGATTGCCCACGCAATGAGCTCTCTCCCTGCTTCGTCAGCATGTTCGCGATGCTGCTCCAGGTGGGGGAGTGCGGCTGGAGTTCCGACATTGCCAAGTGCAATGATGACATTCCGCAGGAGCCGCTCACGTCCAGTCCGCTCAATGGGAGATCCTCCGAACAGCTCCATGAATCGCTCCGAATCGAGGGAGAGGAGGGAGATGAGGTCCATGAGTGCTGCAGGACTGCCCTCCCGGCCATGCATGGGAGGGAGAGATTTTCGCATGTTGATGGGACAGACATCCTGGCAGATGTCGCAGCCGAAGATCCAATCACCAAGAAGTGGCCGGATGTCTTCAGGGATTGGACCTTCATGCTCAATGGTCCAGTAGGAGATGCACTTTCTCGCATCTATGACTCCTGGAGCACGGATCGCTCCAGTCGGACAGGCAGCCATGCATGTTGTGCAGCTCCCGCAGGACTTGCGGGAAGGAGCTGTTGGCGGGTACGGAAGCGAGGTGACTATGGAGGCAAGCAGGACGAAACTTCCGCCGTGTGGAGTGATGAGACAGGAATTCTTGCCCAGAAAGCCAATTCCTGCCCGCTCTGCAATGGCACGGTCCACAGCCCAGCCATGATCGACAAAGATCTTTGCACGGAGAGCCGGATGGGAGAGACGAAGATCCCTGATGAGTTCATTGCACTTTCTCTCGAGGAGCGAATGGTAGTCTTCAGGACGCGTGGAGTCAGATTCACTGAGCAGTGCATATGAGGCGATTCTGCCAGCAGGATACGTGGGGCGTGCTGCAGAAGAATCTCCTGGGGAGTATGGCCATGCAAGGGCAATGATGGACTGTGCCCAGGGAAACCGGTCAGCCAGGTGCGTTGCTGCATGGGCACGTCGCTCGTGCATCCAGGGCATGCCTGACAGCCTGCCACTCCTGAGGGAATCGAGGAGGTGGGCTTCCGCGTCGGGAAACGGTGCAGGTGCTGCTATGCCAGCAGCACACCAGCCATCCTTCCGGGCAGCAGCGAGCATGCGATCCCGTTCCTCCTGCCAGAACGGACCATGAATGCCATTCAGTCCAGCATCATGCATGGATCACATCTTAGGCGAGAAACTGCTCTGGCGTTCCTGCTCCAGCATTCTGCTGGGTGTGCTGTACAGATGAAGTCCCAGTAAGGCGCGTAACAGGGTCTACTTCTGTCACAGCCATGCCCCGTGCAGAGAACTGCCAGACTTCATGATGCGTTCCCGTACTGAAGACAACACTGCAGTCGGACGGGATGAATGTTCCGAGCGCATGGAAGACACTGTGGTCGTGTTCCCGCATGCCAGACAGGTCGATTACGCGAATCTCCCGGTCTCCGTACGCACGATATACATGCTCTCCTAGACGGGTGAGCGCATCAGCAAGATCGCGGAGGACGAACCCGGGATTGCGGCTGTGGTACGTGGGGAGATCGGGAAACGCTTCTTTCAGGGCAGCAAGGGCTTCACGTGCACGGGTCTCCGGAATGCGGATGTCGACATCATGCGCATCAGACTGGCTGATGCGGGGTGCCGCGTGGGTGAAATGCCGGAAGAATCCGAAGAGTGAAGCGTTCATGACTGGTTTCACCGTAGATACGGGAAACGGACACGGGAGGGACAATCATTGCTCGCATACGAGTTTGTCACTGGTCTGTCACGCACCATACGACACGATGTTGGAAGTCGTATGTGCTTGACCTGTCTGTTACTGCACCTACAGGGACAGTCCCAGTTCTCGACAGGGGAGGAGCCGTGGCTCTGAAATCTCAGGAATTCCCTGGAGGAGTTTGAGGACTGTGGTGGAGGCTGCTTTCGGTGTATGGATGATGACAATGGGCCAGCTGCAGGACCAGCGGAGGATGATTCCCTCTTCTATCGGCAGCTGGAGCCGTTGGGCAAGATGGTGAATCTGGTCACGGATGTCCTGCTCGATCCATGCGTTCTGCAGTGCGTACGGAACGGAGTGGGAGGATGCGAGACGCTCCGCAAGGGCATCGGAGAGGAGAAGCGTTGCATTGATGACTGCAGTATCCATGGGGTTCCTGTAGTGACGTGTCATCCGCATGTCAGGGGTCCCACGACGGACGTGGCCTGGTGAGCGCCGTGCAGGGATGAGTGAAGACATGCTCACTGGACGTGCACATGGATTGTGCGGACAGGGCCCACTGCATGTGTACTGCTCATGGGAGTGAGGGTGAGCACATAGTTTCCCGCCACGGCAAATGTGATGGTGAACCGGAAGTTCACTGGCTCACTGGCTCCAAGGTATCCGCCACAGATGGCGTTGTTGTGGAATGCTGCTGGTTCACTGTTTCCGATGACGATGTCACTGACATGGAGCTCGGGCCCTCCGCTGATGCCAAGGCAGATCGGGCTGATGCCGACCTCGCCAAGGTTCTCATAGTCAAGGGAAAGCTGATAGCCCTTCCCTGCTGTGAGGTGGGATGGCACAGTCCCCGAAATCTGGGCTGCAGCAGGTGCGGCATTATCCGTGAAAAGTGGTGCAATGATGAACTCGAGGACTGCAAGGAGGAGAAGAAGTCCGATGACAAAGAGGACAGGTTCCCGATATGGGGGTACGAAGGGAACCTTCCATGCAGGTACGCGTGTTGGGTGAGATGGCTGCTCCACCCCTCTATAATGCAGCAAGTTCCCTGCCCGGCGTGGTGGAGCATGCGACAATATCCAGTGGTTCATGTTCTCACTGTGGAGATGCCATGCTCTTTCCCATCACTGACGAGGTAGTCGAGCGTCAACGTGCCCGGTTCCAAGAGCATGGGATTGTTCCCACTCCACGGCATCTCTACTATGCAGTCTGCGCAGCAGTGGAAGCTCCCACTGCTTCAATTGCTGCTGGCCAGATTGGACTTGGGGCAATGCTCCTTGTCATTGCTGTGCTGCTTCCATGGAGGGTCTGGCAGATTGGTGTTGCAGTGGCGGGCGCCTGTGTGCTCCTGCTCGGCTTGCGGAGTCGCATGCTCGAGAACAGGCGGCCCAGGGGGAGGGTCCTTGCCACCTCGTTCGATACATTCGTGAAGGACTATCTCAGGGGAAATGGAGATGAGCAGCTGCAGGAGGAATCCCTCCTCGAGCCAGCCACCTGGCATGCCCTCGGCTTCCATCACAACTGCAGGATACTCGTCTGTGACACGGCTGAACTTGCAGCACTCCTTGCAGGGAACAGGGAGTTTCTCGGCGGGGACTACATTGTCTGCATGGAGGATGATGTGGCAGGAATTGATCCTGCACTCTGTCCAGACAGGATTGTCGTGCTTCACGATGCAACACCCGATGGCTGCAGCCTCCCTGGTCGCATTCGTGCACTTTCCCCATGCGCGTCATCAATGGTCATCGACTGCGGACTCCGGCCAAACCAGGACATCGAGCTGCGGCTTCCCTGCTTCGAGGGAGCTCCTCTCCAGCTTGCTGACAGTCCACCAGCGGATGTGCATGCAGCGGAATGGGAGTGGCTCCGGGCAGGACATAGGGCTGAGGCAGCATCACTCTCTCTCTTCGCAGTGAAATCGCTTCTCCGTACTGCAGAGGCTATGCCGCGTGAAGCTGACATGCCAGGAGTCCTGTGGATACCGCTTCCTGACGACCTTTCGTTCTAGCTAGATGCTGACTGTCGTTGCAGCTGCTGAACGGTGGCGGAAGGGGAGCCTTCTCCGCTCCCTGAGGTGGGGCAGGGCTGTTTCGAGAGACTTTCCTCGGCCAATATTGATCCCGGAACGATCCCGTGGAGTCGTTTCCTGCTCGATGTCCCTGGCATGGACATGGAGGGACACGCTCGGCATTGCATGAAGGATGTGCTGCTCAAGAGCTCCATGCCAGGGCGTTGGAGAATCCGCATCAGGAAGACGCATGCCATGTCGCCGCTTGATTGCATAGGCTGCAGAGACAGACCATGCCTGGGCATTCTCGGGAATGTTCGTACCAGCACAGGCCCGGTGATCTTCAGTGGGGTAGGGCCGGGTTATGGGAGATCCTGATGCTGGAGCGTAGAGAAACTCGACATGGGCACCCGAGGAGTTCATGCCATTCAGAAGCCGTGTCTCAAGTGCATGGGCAAGACGGGAAAAGCCATGCCTTCTCAGTCCCTTTGCAATGTCATATGTTTCCTTGGGCCACACAGTCTGACTCCCCTGGTAGTCTGCGTAGCCAGTGATGCGTGTATGGGTAAGGGAACGGCAGCGTATGCCCACACTCGTGAGGAAGTCCTTCCGCATGATGTGCTGCACAATGCCCCCCACATATGTGCGGTAGAGATCCGCTGGGAGATTGTCGAAGAGTGTCGTGTCAAGGAGTGTTGCGGGATTTGAGCTGAGCGTGGCTACCTGTCGCACAGCCCCTGTGCCCGGATGACGGTCAAGAGCCATGGCAAAATACCCTTCCTTCGGCAT
>DAIDIX010000005.1 GCA_027451645.1 Candidatus Dormiibacterota bacterium
ATGGAAGTCTCAGCACCACTGCACGCCGTTCCCTCCGGAGTGCGCGTGCCTCCTCATCGGGAAGTGGTGCAGGAGGAGAACCTGTCACCATGGCTAGAATGAGGTCGGCAAGGAATGGATTTCGTGCAAGGACAGTTCCATGCATGTACGTGCCGATGATCCCTGGCAGAAAGGCGCCCTCGACACCTGCCCCATCACCATTGCCGATTCCCTTCTCCACCACACCGAGCGGTGAAACACCTTCTCCCAGCACAGTCCTGCCTGCATGGTTCTCGAATCCCGTGAGAAACGGCACCTCTCCCGTTTCTTCCATGCCTGCTTCTCGGAATGCAGCAAGAAGTGCCTGAGAGGGTGTCGTCATGAGCTCGCCAACTGCACGTGCTCCCTCGCCCTTTCGAGTTGCAATGTCAATGAGACCAATCCCCTCATGGATGACTCCACCTGCGCCTGGATACGCAGTGCCAAGAATCTGGAATCCTGCACAGACTGCAAGAATGACTGCACCGTTCTCGTGAGCAGCATGCAGTGGCCCAGATGTCCTCGTTCCTCCCTGCAGGAGTGTTGTTGCAAGGGTCTGCGGTGCATCCTCTCCACCACCAAGACAGTAGCAGTCCGCATCCGTGGGCATAGCTTCGCCTGCCCGTACATGCGTCAGAATCACGGGGATGTCACGCCAGGCTGCACGATTTGCAAGGATCTGGCCATTTCCCGTATCGCCGTACGTTCCGAGAAGATCCGGGTAGAGCACGACGATATGGAGAGCCCCTCCACTGCCACGCCTGTGGATGGTTCCCGGTGCAATGCGCTTCGCAGGAGCTGCGTTCGGAGACTCGACTGCCAAGTATGACGTTCGGGGAGCAGCAGTGATGATCCGGTGACGCATGTCATGCCGGAGATCCTGGAATGCAGTGTAGTTTCCAATGACATCCACATGGCTTCCACCACCAACTGCAGATGCAGCACGGATCGCCTGCTCCATCGAGCCTGCTACTGCAGCAGACACTCCTGCATGGGCAAGGCGGAGCGCAATATCCCACCTCCGCTCTCCTGTCACGACCACCGTTCTTGGTGCGAACTCCTCGAATGGCACATCCCACAGCCATGAGGTGTCCTTTCCATCAGCAATGCGTGCATTGATTCCCATGACGAGCGGGTCTCCATGGTCCCGCAGCATGTCAATGAGTTCTGCCCATCCACCAGGATTCTTTGCGAGATACAGGGTCGTTGCAACACCTGCAAGCTCCGGACTCGCATACCTGTCGAGCACATCATGCACTCCTTCCATGGAGCGGAGGGCTGTGGGAGCAGGTATGTCCATGACCTTGGCAGCTCCTGCAGCAAGTGCCGCATTTCCGACATTGCACCTCCCGGGGATGCTGAGGTGGACAGGAAGACGTGAGGACGCTGTGTGGTACACATCCCCTTCGACCCAGGCCTGAGTGTCGGGTCGTGCTAGCGTGCATGTTGAACAGTGCCAGCCACTCTGGTCGAAAATGATCTGTCCATTGCACTCCGGACATCCGACAGCATCCTGGTGCCAAAGTACTCCTGCACCCACCCAGTGCACCTTTGCATGGTCTCTCGCGACCCAGACAACCATGGGATCATCCGCATTTGCCACTATTTCCACATCCGGTGCGAGGAGAAAGGTGTCATGCCACCGCTTTGCAAGCATGCGTACCTCATTGAATCTGTCAAGCTGGTCCCGGCTGAGGTTGAGAAGGACCACGATTCGCGGATGGACAAGCTGGATTGCCTGGTCGAGATACGCCTCGTCCACCTCAAGAACTACTGTTGCTGCATCGTTCGCATTTGCGAGTGTTGCCATGATCCCCGTAAGGAGATTTGCACCTGTCGTGGCAACGACTGGGCCACTGTGGGAGAGTGCCTGGGCAACAAGCCGTGTTGTTGTTGTCTTGCCATTTGTGCCGCTCACGAGGACGACTGTCCTGCCCTGTGACAGGTGCCGTGGTGCTGCAGGATCGATGAGCAGTCCGACATGGCCACCAATGACTGTACCCTCTCCCCGTCCCAGCGATCTCGAAACGCCATTCACAAGACGTGTTCCCTGCCGTGCAAGCCGTGTCCGGACTGGGAGGGAAGGACGGGGTGAAACCGGACGCTGCTCTTCCGTCATGGCCGATACGTTCCTGCAAGTCCGACATGCTCAAGAACACGTCCCACACCACCCTCCCGTGGTCCTGCACAGATCCACTTCGCATGCTCCTGGACAGCAGCATCCGCCTCCTCGACAGCAACGCCATACTGGGCAAGATCGAGCATGTCGATATCATTTCCCGCATCGCCGAAGGCAAGAGCCATCCTGGGATCCACTCCAAGCCATGTCCCAAGGCGGGAAAGTGCCTGTCCCTTGCTTGCATCGACATGGCTCACCTCAACGAACTGCCTCAGAGAGCCAACAACGCGGGCACGGCCTCCGAATGCGTCCTTCACGATTCCCCGTGCATGCTGGGCCTTCTCTGCATCAGGCAGCACGAGGACAACTTTTGTCGTTCCGCGGAGAGCAAGTGCCCCAAGGTCCTCTACAAACTGGATGGGAACATCCGCAATCGTTGCATAGAGCCGTGCCTCCGGCCTGTCCTCCTCACAGTACAGAAGATCATCGACATAGATCTGACGGTGCCAGTTGTGGGCACGTGCCATGGCAATGGTTTCCGTTGCGACATCCTCGGGAACAGGCTGCTCGTAGATGGTGGTTGGCGGCATTTCTCCCTGCTCCTGGGTTCGGATCATGGCTCCCTGATAGCAGATGAGTGGTGCATCAGTTGCAATGTATCGTGCCCAGGGAAGGGCTGAGCAGTACATCCTGCCTGTCGCAACAATGACAGGCAGATGGCGTGCTGCTTCTTCAAGGGCATGGCGAGTTCGGGGGTGCATATGCTGGGCTCCATCGAGACAGGTGCCATCAAGGTCTACAACTATGCAGCTCGGAGGCGCTTTCTGTATGTCGTTCGCAAGCTCAGTGAGGGGAAGTGGTTGCATCATCTCGAACATACACTGTCATTCCCTCTTCTGGAGTGCGGGATATCCGTACAGGTCCCTCTACTGCCATGCCTGTTGCTGTGTCGTGCCAGGAACCCTCGGGTATGTCCACTGCAATGTCCTGTCCGATGGGCAGGGGAACGATCCAGCCAGGAGCAGCTGCCTGACGTATGAGCGTGTTCTCAGCAGTCCGGCCAAGCATGACGTGCACAGGTCCAGGCTGACCTGCATGAAGAATCTCGTTCCGGACCCGCATGCATGCTGCATGTGCCTCAAGCCCTGCCTGGCCATAGGCCCAGGGAGTGCGCCGTCCAAAGCCGTGGTACGTTGCAAACGGCATTGCACTGGCAATCTCATGCCACCATGCAAAGGTTTCCTCCGTCGGTTCATCCCAGTACCCGCCAATATCGAGCCCCACGAAGCGATATCCTGCCTCAAAAGCGGTTTTCGCACCATACACAGCACTCTTGAGTCCCGAGTATCGTGAAACGTCAGATGACTGGTCTCCAAGCCAGAGGCCACTCTCTTCGGGAGAGTGGGTCCATCCTGCCCTGCTCACGACAAGTGCCTCAGGATTTCCTTCAAGAAGACTCTTCCTGAGAAGGGACTGGACAGCAACGATATACGAGTTCCTCGACACCTGGACCCCATCTCTACGGAGTGCCTCGGGCAGTACCTCACCTGCAAAGACAATCTCATCCGTCAGTGCTTCACCGAAGTCAAGCCGTATTCCATCGATGCCAAGATCCTGGAGCTCCTGGAGACGCTCACGCATGTACTCCTGGCAGTCTGCATTCGTCACATCAATGTAGGAGCCCAGCACCTCCCCATCACCCACGACATGCATGCGGAGAGCTTCTCCCCGCTTCGTGCCCAGGAGCCAGCCCTGCTCATCCATCCACTTCCAGAGTGGAGTTGCTGCATCGATCCAGGGTGCCCACCAGACGACAACACGCACACCTGCATCATGGAGAGACTGGAGAAGTGCAGCTGCATGGGGAAACCTTCCGTGGTGAAATGCGAACAGCTTCTCCTCAGACTGCCAGCCAAAATCGATGAGACGGACAGGGAGATGCACGTGGTGCGCCACCTGCTCACGAAGATCTTCGAGCACGGAATGCTCGTCAAGTCCATTCCAGCTCCCGCCCAGCCACAGTGCGGATGCCCACTCGGGAGCAGCATACGGCACTTCCGGTGACCTCGCACGGAGCACACCTTCCCGGGCAGCTGTTATGCGGATGCAGCCTGGACTGTCCACTGGCTCGAATTCGACAAGTTCATCCCCCCTGGAAGTGATGCTGAGCTCCAGGCCATCAATCTCGAATGCCTGTGATGGGGCATACGACATGAGTCCTACTGGCGAGTCCCGCACCCTGAGCCTCCATGCATCTCCAGCACGGAACGGAGCGAAGTGGACTCCGAAGCCCTGAAGTGAGTCGAGATGGGGAAGCTCGACTGCAGTGCGTGGAGCGAGTTCAAGTTCCTCGCCAGCCCGAAGTGCATCGAGTACGTGGGAAAGGTGTTCGTTCATGACAGCTCAAGCCTAGTCGAGCACCACTGGATGTGGTGGAGGTGTTCCCTCAAGGATGGCCAGCACATTCCGTGCGCAGACTTCTGCCATACGGGAGCGTGTTGCTCCAGTCGCACTGCCCACATGTGGCAGGAGTACTGCATTCATTGCAGTCCTGAGCCGCGGATGCGCGTGCGGTTCATCCTCAAACACATCGAGTCCTGCACCCCAGATCCACCCTTCCTCAAGAGCTGTAGCAAGGGCATCCTCATCGACAAGGGGGCCCCGTGCCGTATTGACGAGAATCGCATTCCGCTTCATCGAGCGGAGCACCTCCCCATTGATGAGATGCCGTGTTTCTGCAGTAAGCGGTGCATGGAGGCTCAGTACATCAGCTGTCGTGTAGCACTCCTGCAGTGTCACTTCCCGGCAGCATTCCTTAAGGTCCTGGGGACATTCTGCACCTGCATGGTGTGGCACATAGATGATGGACATCCCGAATGCCTGTGCACGTCGTGCCACTGCCTGTCCAATTCTTCCGAATCCCACGATTCCGAGAACTGCACTGTTGAGCTCCATCCCGAGGAGATAGTCTGGAGCCCATCCAGCAAAGCTGTCCTCACGCATGATCCGGTCCCCCTCCACCACACGGCGTGCAACAGCAAGCATGAGTGCAAGGGCGCAGTCCGCAGTTGCTGCAGTGAGGACATCCGGCGTATTTGCAAGCACGAGCCCGTGATCCCTGAGAACCTTCCTGTCAACATTGTTGAATCCCACTGCATAGGTCGCAACACCGTGAAGCTCCGGCAGTCCTGCTTCAATGACCTGGGCAGTGGCTGCATCGCGAAGCTGTGGAACAAGAACTGCAGGACGGATGTCTCCAACAGCTGCAGCAAGCTCTTCCTCAGGGAGTATGGCCCCGAGAGTGACAATCTCGGCATGAGGCGAGACAAGAGATCCGAACGGCTCAGGTAATGGCAAGGTGCACAGCACCCGTGGCAGCATGTCGTTGGCCTCCATAGTGGCAGGAAGGGAGCGACTCCATTGTGCCATGAACTTCCCTCCCTGCTCGAGTCAGGAGCAATGCCCCATACTCATCGTATGAATGTGCAGCATCCCTTCATTCTCATTCTCGTCCGTCACGGCATGACAGAGTGGAGTGCATCAGGGCGTCATACTGGTCTCTCCGACATCCCTCTCACACCTGAGGGAAGGCTCCAGGCAGAACAGGCAGGAATCGCCCTTCAGGCACTTCTCCAGGGAGAGAGAGTCTCCCTGTACGCAAGTCCGCTCTCCCGTGCAATGACCACTGCAGCCCTTCTCGATATCGGAGAAGCAACGCCACTCCCTGATGCCCACGAGTGGGACTACGGATCCTATGAGGGGAGGACAACACGGGAGATCCAGCAGGACGAGCCCGGCTGGAACATCTGGAAAGGTGGAGTCCCTGATGGCGAGACAATTGACGACGTTGGACTGCGTGCTGACAGGGTCATTGATGCCATCAGGCAGGGATCCTCCCCTGCTGTGCTTGTAGCCCATGGACATTTCCTCCGCATCCTTGCCTCCCGCTGGGTTGGTCAGCATCCAGAAGTCGGCCAGCATCTCGCCCTTGAGACTGCAAGCATCTCAACTCTTGGCTATGAGCGTGATGTTCCTGCAATCCTTGTGTGGAACAGCACGTCCCACCTCGACCACTCCTGAGCGCCTGATCCGAGCATTCCGGTAAGATATGTGAAGGCTCAACTATTTTGAGCTGTGCAAGCGACATGTCCCAAACGGACAAAAGGGAACTGCGAATGGCGACTGCGCCTGTCCAGAACGATGGTGTGCTCATTCATGTCGATTCCCGTCGACGCATTATCATCCTCGGTGCCATCATGCTGAGCCTCTTCCTTGGAGCGCTCGACCAGACTGTTGTTGGCACTGCGCTTCCCCGCATCGTGACGGATCTCCATGGCGATGCGTACTACACATGGGTTGTCACCCTCTACCTCCTCACGAGCACGATAACTGTTCCCATGTACGGCAAGCTTCAGGACGTCTACGGCGGAAAGCTCATCCTCAGCATCGGCATTGTCATCTTCCATGCTGGATCCGCCCTCTCGGGCCTCTCGCAGTCCATGTGGCAGCTCATCCTCTTCCGTGGCATCCAGGGCATCGGTGCTGGAGCACTCTTTCCTGTCTCACTTGCCATCATCGGGGACCTGTTCACTCCTGCAGAGCGTGGCAAGTATCAGGGGCTCTTCGGTGCAGTGTTTGGACTGAGCTTCATTGTTGGACCATTCATTGGAGGTGCAATCACAGACTCCATTGGATGGCACTGGGTCTTCTATGTCAACGTTCCGATAGGGATCCTTGCACTTTTCGCGATTGAGGCCCTTCTCCCGAATGTCCACATTGCAAAGGGCAATGCCAGGGAGTTCGACTACCTCGGCTCCTTCGTCTTCATGACTTCCATTGTTCCCATCCTCATCGGACTCACGAACAAGGGTCTCACGAACAGCGCAGGCAATCTCTACGCGTGGACAGACTGGCAGGTTGGCGGACTCATCCTCCTTGGGCTCCTTCTCTTCCTCGTCTTCCTTCTCGTCGAATCGAAAGCGAAGGAACCCATTGTGCCCCTCCATCATTTCCGGATGCGCACCTTCACTGCAGTAATCATTGCAACGATGATCGTCTCCCTCACCATGTTCTCGGCTGTCATATTCCTGCCACGCTACTACCAGGCTGTGCGGGGAATTTCGGCTACTGCATCGGGGTACGAGATGTGGCCACTGCTGCTTGGACTCATTTCCACGAGCATTCTTGCAGGCTTTCTTGTGAGCATTTTTGGCAAGTACCGCAACATCATCATTGGATCGTATGTCGTGCTCGTCATTGGAAGTTTCCTTGCAGGGCAGTTCTCCCTTGCAAGTACGGATCTTGAGATCTGGGCATGGATCTTCATCATTGGAGTTGGCATCGGACCGTCAATGTCCGTCTCGACTGTCATAACGCAGAACCTTGTGCCACCCTCGGAGATTGGCGTTGCAACCAGCACGCTCACCTTCTTCCGGCAGGTGGGAGGCTCCATCGGACTTGCCATTGCAGGTACTGTCTTTGCGAGCAGTTTCACCTCCCTCCTTCCTGGACAGCTCGCAAAGCATCACCTTCCTGCGCAGCTGCAGGCACATGTTGCCCATGGCCTCAGTGCAGCAAGCAGCAATGTCACAGCTGTGGGAAATCTTTCACAACAGCTTGCAGCAACACTCCCTGCACCTCTCCATCCCTACATTCCCGACATGGTAGGTGCAATCCACGGTGCCTTCACACGGGCAATCGGGACGATCTTCTTCGACTCAGCACTCATTGCCATCGCAGCACTTGTGGCTGCACTCTTCATCAAGGACGTTCCGCTCCGCGGCTTTCGGAAGAAGAGCGCAGCTGTAGCTGCAGCCGAGGGTGAAGAGGACATCATCCCGGATCCCATTGTGCCCGCTCTCTAGCACTTTTCACAGCTCCATGCTCCACTACTTCGGGGCAGTGGTCTGTGATTCGCTTTCCGCAGTATTGCCAGCAGAAGTGGCCGACTCTCCTGCAGCATGACCTACTACCTCGATCTGTTCTTCCGGAGCAGTGATTTCTCGTGGTGCTTCCGGTGTGGGCTCCTCATGCCATGCGTCCATGCTGTGTGGGGGAGCAGTTGGGCCAAGTGCCCGTGAAGCTGCCACATGGACGGAAAGGGCAAAGAGAATCCGGAGGATGAGCCAGAGCAGTGCGAGTCCGAGAAGGACCTCCACGATGAATGTTGCCACCGTGCACCTCCTTATCCCCCCCACCTGCATCGTACACCTGCATACTCCACGTTTCCAGTGTGAACGATGCAGCCCTCATGCCAAAAATCCTGCACATTCCAGAAATACTCCTGAATGACAATCAGCCCCCACTGCTTGCAGTAGGGGCTGATATGAATTTCGGACACTGGTGCAATCAGGAGGCTCCTTTCGCCTCCACGCTGCTACGAGCAGCCAGAGGTTCCTCCGCAGTTGTAGCACTTGTAGCAGGCTCCATTCCGGACCATGATGCTTCCGCACTCCGTGCAGGCAGGTGCATCCTCCTGGTTGCGGAAGGTGAGCTTCAGCTGCTCTCCAGGATCTTCGATGGCAAGTGGCTCTGCAATGGCAGTGGCCACCTCACCAGTACCCTCCTTCTCAGGGACGTGAATGCCAAGGGCAAGCTGCTCCTCGTGAGGCAGGAAGCGTGATGCAAGCCAGCGGAAGATGTAGTCGGAGATGGACTTCGCAATGGGGATCTCCGGGTTCTTCGTGAATCCCTGCGGTTCAAACCGCATGTGGGAAAACTTCGTCACAAGAACCTGCAGGGGAACTCCGTACTGGAGAGCCATCGAGACTGCAGTTGCAAACGAGTCAATGAGACCGCTCACGGTTGAGCCTTCCTTTGCCATGCGAAGGAAGATCTCTCCAGGGGTTCCATCCTCATACAGTCCAACTGTCAGATAGCCTTCCTGGCCACCCACCTCGAACCTGTGTGTAATTGCCTGCCGTTCCTGCGGCAAGCGCCTCCTGAGTGGCCGCTCTACGATCTGGATCTGCGGCTTCAGGTCTCCTGTCGTCTTCTCGACTGTGGTTCCAAGTGGCTGGCTCCGCTTGCTTCCATCCCGGTAGATGGCAATTGCCTTCAGGCCAAGCTTCCATGCCTCGAGATACGCCTTCTCGATCTCCTCGACTGTTGTCGATTCCGGCATGTTCACAGTCTTGCTGATTGCACCCGAGAGGAAAGGCTGGGCTGCAGCCATCATGTGGACATGACCTCTCCAGCTAATGCTTCTTCCACCCTGTGGAGGAGGAAATGCACAGTCGAAGATGGGGAGATGCTCATTTTTGAGGTTTGGCGCTCCCTCGATAGTGTCGTGCTCGTCAATGTATTCGACAATCGCCTGGATCTCGTCCCGGGAGTACCCGAGAGTGGCAAGAGCCTGGGGCACTGTCCTGTTGACGATCTTGAGCATTCCGCCACCAACAAGCTTCTTGTACTTCACGAGCGCAATATCCGGCTCCACCCCAGTGGTATCGCAGTCCATGAGGAATCCGATAGTGCCTGTTGGTGCAAGGACTGTTGCCTGGGCATTCCGGTAGCCATACTGCTCACCAAGTACCACTGCGTCCTCCCAGGCATCCTGGGCAGCCTCGACAAGAGCTGTTCCTGCACGTCCGGCATCGAGATGCGTTGCTGCATCCCTGTGCTTTCTCATGACTGCAAGCATCGGGTCGCGGTTCACTGCATAGCCCTCAAAAGGACCAGTCTCTGCAGAAATCCGGGCAGACTGTGCATATGCCTCGCCTGTCATGATTGCCGTGATGGCACCTGCACATGCACGACCCTCATCGGAGTCGTACGGCAGTCCACGTGCCATGAGCAGAGCCCCAAGGTTGGCATAGCCAAGGCCGAGAGGACGGAATTTCACGCTGTTCTCTGCAATCTTCTCGGTTGGGTACACTGCAGCACCCACGATGATCTCCTGGGCAGTGATCGTGATGTCCACTGCATGACGGAATGTCTCGATATCGAACGAGCCATCGTCATGGAGAAACTTCAGGAGATTGAGCGAGGCAAGGTTGCATGCGCTGTCATCGAGGAACATGTACTCGGAGCAGGGATTGCTTGCATTGATCCTGCCTGTGTTTGCCGAGGTGTGCCACGAGTTGATAGTGGTGTCGTACTGGATGCCCGGATCTCCGCAGACATAGGTCGACTCTGCCATGAGGCGGAGAATGTCCCGTGCCTTGACAGTCTTTGCAACAGCATCGGGATTGCTCACATAGTGGAGGTCCCAGTCTGCATCGTTCTCGACTGCCTGCATGAACTCATCAGTCACACGGACTGAGTTGTTGCTGTTCTGGAAGAACACGGAGGCATATGCCTCGCCAGTGAATGAGCCGTCATATCCTGCATCAATGAGGGCCCACGCCTTTCGCTCCTCTTTGACCTTGCAGGTGATGAACTCCTCGATGTCAGGATGGTCAGCATTGAGGATGACCATCTTCGCAGCCCGACGTGTCGTGCCACCACTCTTGATGACACCTGCAAATGCATCGAATCCCTTCATGAACGAGACAGGACCACTTGCAACTCCACCACCACCAAGCCGCTCGTTCGAGCTGCGGATCGTGGAGAAGTTCGTTCCTGTGCCGCTTCCATATTTAAAGAGCATGCCTTCTGTCTTCGCAAGCGAGAGGATTGCATCCATCGTGTCCTCAACACTGTTGATGAAGCACGCAGATGCCTGGGGCTTGCTTCCTGGCACACCGAGGTTGAACCATACTGGACTGTTGAATGCCATCATCTGGTGCACAAGGAGGTAGGTGAGCTCATCCCTGAATGACTGGGCATCATCCTCAGAGGCGAAATATGCACCGTCTCGTCCCCATTCAGTGATGGTCTCCACGACACGGCCAATGAGCTGCTTGACACTCGTCTCCCGCTCAGGTGTTCCCACCTGGCCACGGAAGTACTTGCTCACGACCACATTTGTTGCCATCTGTGACCAGAACTCGGGAATCTCGCAGTCTTTCTGCTCGAAGACGACTCCACCCTTCTCGTTCGTGATGGCAGCAGTCCTAAGCTCCCAGACGACATCGTCAAATGGATGGTGTCCCTGAACAGTGAATCGTCGCTGGACATGCAGTCCAGTCGAATTCAGCTCTACAGATGCCCCTCGCTGACGGGTCTTTGTCGCTTTTGCCTGGGGAACCTTGCTGGAACGGGAGGGCTGAGACGACGACGACGGAGACGACAAAGCATTGTCCATAGGTAAAACCCTCAACTTCGGCACTCGGTGCCGCGGTGGCTGATATGACTGTCAACGATCAGACGGGGATCGTTTTCATAGCAAGAGTAGGTTTCTTATTGTACACGGTCCTCAACCCCTAGATGTTGGGGTTTTTAGCCCGCTGCACTACTACATATTGATATGGGGCAGGAGTTTCGTCAACCCATTTTGCCCGGATTCCCCCCATCACGGTGACCCTCATTCATGCTACACCCCGGGTGCGGGGCATGCAAAGGAGGGGACTTCTGTGAACGTTGAGAACACCTCTACCTGGTGCAGGATCCTGTCGTGATTCCGCAGTCACAATGGGGTGACATCCTCTCCTCCATGGGAATCCCAAGGCAATACTGGAGATGGCAGGAGGGGGGTAGAGAGCCACCATGAGCAACCCCTACGAAACGAAATCATATGAGCAGCTGCGGAAGGAAGTGACAGAGCGCATCCTTGCACAGGGCGGAACGCCCTTCGATGTCGCAATCGAGCTCTTCAAGCTCCGTCATGATCCAGCTGCGAAGGTTCCGGGGTTTTCCGTTATGGAGCGGAAGACTGTTGTCATAAAGGAAGGTCCCGAGAATACGGGAAAGCCCGAGGTGAGCCTTGATGGCACTACTGTTGTCATCACGACACGGAATGCGAGAAGGCGTGGACTGGAAAACATGGCAGTCGGAGAAATGTGGTCCGAGTCTGCAGAGCTTCCTGGCACACTCGGAGATCCGGGAAGTGAAGCTACAGCCCCCCAGCAGACTGGCCGCTCAATTGACAGCCAGGCAACAGAAGGGCCGGATATCCCTGATACTCAAGAGCAGTCTCCGGAACTTAATTCCGACAACTCGACAGTCTCCTCTCCTGTCACTGCACCAAGGTCCCGTACTGCCCGTGCACCTGCACCACAACATCCAGCATCGCCAAAGCTTCAGCGACCTGATGCAGGCATGAAGAGGCCTTCCGTTGGCGGACTGGGACTCTAGGAGAGCATTGCGCCTTCAGGGGGAACCATCTGTAAGTCTCCGTCAAAACGCATGGCTGTGCATTGAGTTTTTCATGCCATGGGCATGCTCACCGACCCGTTTTGCAGCACCACACGACCATATGGTCTGGCACTACGGGTTAATGGCGATGACCTCGCTATAGTTGGCATGACGATGGTACCCAACGCTACTCCGGACTCCCGTGTGGAAGCTCTGTACTGTGAACACCGCAGCCATCTTCTCGGAGTAGCAATTGCCATGTGCAGAAACAGGGAAATGGCTGAGGAGTGTGTCCAGGAAGTGTTTGTCACTGCACTCCGCCATGAGCGCGAGGATCCTGGATACCTTGCAGATCCTGTCTGGCCGTGGCTCAGGAAAGTGCTTGTCCATATCGTCTGGTCACGCCGTGAGCGGGAACAGCGGGGAAGAGATCTTCTCCATCTCCTCATTGCACGTGTCACTGGAGCAGATCATGAGGAGCGGCTCGACATTCTTGCTGCACTCCACAGCCTGCCACTCCGCATGCGTCAGTGTGCCACCCTCTTCTATCTCGAGGATCTCGACACTGCAGCCATTGCAACCCTCATGGACTGTTCACCACGAACAGTCGAAACACAGCTCCGCAATGCACGGAGCCGTCTCCGACATTCCCTCGGTGATGCATATGCCGAGGTCCTGCAGCAGGAGGTACCGTGAGATGAATATCGATGAGCGCATAGCAGCTGAACTGAAGTCACGGATCCATGCTGAGCTTGCTGGGGAAGTCATGCCTTCCTTCCGTGCAGTCCGCACGGAAGCACTCCACAGTGCAGCTGCACCACATCCTGCACCTCCTCTCCGTGCTGTGCTCGCAGTCCTCACAATGACTCTCCTCGCAGCATTCTTCGCCCTCCCGGGAATGCTCGCTACAGGATCCCCGCTGCTCCATCTCCGGCTCCCGCTTTCAGGAAGCAGCCGCGGCTGGTACCTTGGACAATCACCTCCTCCCATGACAAAGCAGTTGCCACCCTATTCACATGCACCCCTTCTTCCATGCGGGAGCGTGAACAGCATCACTGCATATCTTGTCCAGCTGAAAAGCGGAGTCGCTGCAGGTTCGTTCCATCCTGCAGGGTTCCTTGTCATACCGCTCCTTCCCTTTGGCACGAACGGTAAATCGGGCCTTGCATACGTCATCCCTCCAACATCGGGCCCGCTTTCTGGAGCAGTCCTCAGAAGCAGTCCTGCAGTCGAAACAGCAGGCCCTGTCTACGAGTTTCCCCGGGAAAGGCAGTATCTCTCGTGCTACTACCACCTCACGGATATACCGCTTGCTGCACCCTTTGTTGCTGCAGCAAGAGCTTCCCTTGTGAAGGCTGGCTATATCACGAGCACGACTGCACCATCGGATATTGCTGACTATCTTCACGATGATCCGCTCTTGCCAGGAGGACTCATTGTCCAGGTCGACTATGACGGAGCACTCCTTCCCCGAGCTCCTGGAATGCCAACAGGCATCACGATCCATGGCACAGATGGATATCTCTGCATCGAGAACAGCAGTCATGAGGTGCTTGCCACAGCAGCAATTCCTGCAGGTCATGCATAGGGAGCAAGCGTCGGAGTGGCAACTGAGCTAGTATCAGGGAGTGCACCCCAGTGGTGCCCATTCCCCCATACGAACGACATTCCACCTGGAGACTCCCCATGCCTGCAACAGAAGTGATCATGCCGCATCAGCACTACATCGATGGCGTCTGGGGCCAGGCTTCCTCTGGAAAGACGTTTGATGTTGTGAACCCTGCCACGAAGGACATGATCACCACGCTTCCCGAGGACGATGCAGCTGACGTGGATGCTGCTGCACGTGCAGCACGGCGCTCCTTCGATGCAGGTGACTGGAGCACAACATCCCAGGAGAGGCGATGCGACATCCTTCTCGAGATCCTCAAGCACTGTGAGGAGGTGAGTGGCGAGTGGGCACTGCTCGATGCAATGAGTGGAGGATCCACACTGCGGAAGACAACCCTCATCGACATTCCCCTTGCACTTGAGCATTTCCGCCAGATGGTCACCCAGTCACGGTCCGTCTCCTGGTATGAGCCGCTAGCCTGGACTGACATGCCCCATGTGTCGTGGAACTTCGTGCAGCGGTCTCCCATTGGGGTGTGCGGGCTCATCGTTCCCTGGAACTTCCCGCTTCCCATTGCCATGTGGAAGATAGCGCCAGCCCTCGCAATGGGGAACTCCATCATCGTGAAACCCTCTCCGTTTGCTCCACTCTCGATCCTTGCATTTGCAAAGGCTGTCGATGAGACAGGTCTCCTTCCGAAGGGAGTCTTCAATGTGCTTACAGGAGGAAGTCCAGCACTTGGTGAAGCAGTAGTCGTGCATCCCGAGGTGGACAAGATCTCCTTCACAGGATCTACTGCAACCGGAAAGAAGATCCTGCACCAGGCAGCTGACGGCATCAAGAAGGTGACTCTCGAACTCGGCGGAAAATCCGCAAACATTGTCTGCGATGATGCCAATCTCGATATTGCTGTTGATGGCACACTCTTTGGTGTGTTTCTCCACCAGGGCCAGCTCTGCGAGTCAGGAACACGCTGCTTTGTCCATGAGTCCATCTATGACGAGTTCATGGAACGGCTTGTTGCAAAGGCATCCTCCCTTGTCGTTGGCGATCCCCTCGACCCCGTGTCGAACATTGGCCCCCTCATCAATGAGGCTGCATACACGAGAATTACTGCATCGCTCCGGGAAGCGGAATCCCAGGGTGCGCATATCCGCTGTGGAGGAGCCCGTCCAGAGAGAATCGATCTTCCTGGAGCGTTTCTTGCACCTACCATCATTGATGGAGTCACTCCCGAGCAGAGCATCTGCAGGGAAGAGCTCTTCGGTCCAGTGCTTGTAGTCGAGAAGTGGTCCTCGCAGAGCGAGGTCATCCGGAGGGCAAACGACAGCCTCTATGGCCTTGCTGGCGGAGTGTGGTCGCAAAACACTGTGCGGGCAATCGAGATCGCACGACAGCTCCAGACAGGTACGGTGTGGATCAATGACTGGCACCTCATCAACGGACTTGCTCCCTTCGGTGGCTACAAGCAGAGCGGAATCGGCCGGGAGCTTGGACCGCATGGGCTCCTCGAATACACCGAGGTGAAGCACATCCACGTTGACCAGGGGATCCCGCGCGAGGACAGGTTCATCTACGACGTTCTCCTCGGATAGGCGCCTTCTCTAGCCGAGTCCATTCCCCGCCTGTGCCTGGACAGGCGACCGCTGCTGCACCCGGGGAGCACCTCCAGCCGCAATCATCATGCGTCCGTCCTGGAGGCTGTGGTCAATGGTCGTTCGTGGTGAGAGGTATTCTGCCCGCACAGAATGCTCCCTCGCATGCCGTCCGATCGTGCCAAGCACAGCATGGTCAATCCCTGCAAATCCGGATCCAGCAGTGATCTTCACGCCTGCTGCTCCGCCTGTACGGGCATACATCCGTGGCTCAGCATCGAATCCCGCCTGCTTCAGGACATCGACAACTGCATCATCGAATGCAGTCATTGCCGTTTCAGGATTCCCGAGAAGGCGTTCAGCGCCATTGAGGGAAGACAGCTTGAACGAGGGCATCTGCATGTCCCGCTCGACAGTCTTCTCAATCTCCTGCCTGTGCGCAATGAGATCCTGAAGCACGTCTTTCGAGGCTGAGGCACCCTCTGCTGTACGAAGACGGATGCCCCAGTTCTCGTAGGGATTGAGTGGAACAACATTGGGAGCTTCCCGTCCTGCACTGTTGTAGAGCTTCTCGTACTCATCGAGATTCACATCCCTTCCCGGATCCGAGGAGAGCTCAAACCGCCAGCTCACTCCATTCTTCATGTACGTGTCATCGATAACTGTCTCATCGTGGCGGAAGCCCTCCATCGCCTTCACGATGGCACGTGTATCCTGCTGGGCTGTTGCCCTGTGAGGAAAGTAGACAGTTACTCCCTTGTGCCGCTGCCGTTCGCCAGCAGTTGCGAGGTGGTGTTCTGTTGCGAGTTTTGCATAGAGTTTCCGCTCACCAACAACAGGTCCAACCCGCTTCCATGCTTCCATCACGTCATCGAGGGTGTCACAGTACACATGAACCTTGTAGCCACTCATCGTATCCGCAGCATCCGGTGAGTCCATGCCAAGGAAATTGTCCTTCGCTGTTTCGAGCATTGTCCGGAGCGGATCACGGGTCACATGTTCAAAGGAATGGGTCAATGGTGCCTGGTTGTGTTCAGCACGCCAGTTCTCTAGAAACATGGCTTCATCGTAGAACCAGATGCGAAGATCCTCGCGTGCTGTCACAGCCACGGAGCAGCAGTGTCACACTTCACCCTTGCGAAGTGGCACCACGAACGTGCTGGCGTGGAAACTCTGTCACAGGCACTCCACACTGGCATCTTCTCCTGCATCATCCCTACACACACATCCTTCAGGAGCCGCCCCATGACGTCAGCTGGGAAGACCACAATCACGCGACATGTTGTCATTGCCTCGATGTGGTTTGGCATCTCCTTCCTCTGGGGCTCCTTCCTTGCAATAGTGCTGCCCTTTCTCCTTGTGCCACAGCACATCAGTGCTGGAAATCCAGCTCTTGTCTCCCCCGCCTTCAAGAATTCCGCTCTTGCAATACTTGAAGGCTTTGGCCTCGTCTTCGCCCTTGTCATCCAGCCTGCTGCAGGTGCATTCTCCGATACGCTCCGCACACGGTGGGGACGACGGCGTCCACTCATCGTCATTGGTGTACTCGTTGGCATTGTCGGGCTCATCCTTATGGAGTTCACCTTCAGCTTTGTCCTCATGATTGTCATGTACTGCCTTCTCCAGTGTGGAATGAATGTTGCGCAGGGGGCATATCAGGGACTCCTCCCTGATGCCATTCCTCCCTCTGAGCGGAGCCGTGGATCCGGTTTCATCGGGGTTTTCCAGCTGCTTGGCCAGGCTGCAGGAACAGTGAGTGCTGGATTCATTGATCCCAGACCGATGTGCGCTGTCGTGGCTGCAGTACTCCTTGTCATCCTTGCAGTGACAGCATTTGGTGTCCACGAGGAACCCAGGCTGCGGCTGGAAAAGTCGGAAAAGGAACCCATCCCTTCTCCCTCTCCTGCGAGGAAGCTCACTGGCTACTTCGCGGATTTCCGGGGACACAGAGACTTCCTCTGGGTCGTGCTCAGCAGATTCTCCGCATATACGGGCCTTGCTGGCATTGAACGGTTTGCGGCCAACTACCTTCGGGACACGTATCGTGGCCACTTCACTCTCTTCGGATACAGCTTCACCTCGGATGCACAGGCAACATCAATTGTCGTTCTCACTGTGCTCATCCTCTCGCTCGTGACGACATATCCAGCAGTGTCCCTCAGCAGGCGCATCGGACGTCGCAAGGTGCTTATTGTGGGTGCTGTGTCAGGTGGTGTGGGCGCACTTCTCCTCATGATGGCCGGATCCCTCTCCCAGGCAGTCTTCGATGCAACGTTTCTCGGCATCTGCACAGGATGCATGTTCTCTGTTGACTGGGCGTACATGGTTGACCTCTCTCCAAAAGACAAGGCAGGAAAGTTCCTCGGATTCTCGAACATCGCGACTGCCGGTTCCCAGGCTGCAGTTCCAACCATCATGGGACCTGTCATCGATGCTGTGAACCGGCACACGGGAACTGGAGGATATGCAGTGCTCTTCGCTGTGTCAGCAGTCTTCTTCTTTCTTGGAGCAGGGATCCTTTCCCAGGTACAGCACCAGGCAGTAGGTGAAACGGATGTTGCCGTGTAGGAACCGTTCAGAGAAGGTTCGTGAGGCTCCTCCTGAGGATATGCACACCGTTCCATTTCCTCGGTCTGTAGAGTGCAGCCACACGCTTTTGTCCTGCTTCCACTGTCTCCCCGATGCTCTCCATGGCCATGAATGGCGTTCCAATGGTGACATTCACTGTCTTCCATAGCCAGAGCGTCTTCGTTCCTGCAAGTCCCACAGGAAGGATGGGGACATTCGCATGAGTGGCAAAGTGTGCGAAGCCACTCCTGAACGGGAGGAGAGTCCCCTCACCAGTTCCAAACTGGCCCTCGGGGAAAAGGGCCACTATTCCCCCTGCATCGAGGCACTGGTACACTGCCTCGTACAGTTCTGGTCCATTGCCACCGCCTGGCACGACTGGAAGATATCCCCCAACCTGCCTCAGCACCCACCACTGGAACGGATGTCTGCTCACACCTTCCGGATTCCCGAGGAAATGGATCCTCGGTGCTGATGGAAAGGAGAGGAGGAGTGCAAATGCATCGAGCCATCCCAGATGGTTCGCAATAAGGACACAGGGGCCATCCACCCTGTTCTCCTTTCCCAGGACATCAAACCGGAAGAGGAACCTCACGATTGGCCCAAAGATCCATCGTGCTGCCAGGAAGCCGGGAGTCGGCCTCCGCTGGATGGGGAAGAGGTCGGGGGGAAAGCGGGAGTGTGATGTCATGAGTGACCAAGGGACGGAAGAGAGGAAATCCTGCACGAGCGAGGATACCACCTCCATTCTCCAGTGGCCCTACCACACACTGTTCCAGATTTTTGCCCGCTGTCCAACCCCGAACGCCCAAGTCGGATGGGCGTATCATGTGCCTAAGGACAGGCTCCAAGGTGCGGAGGAACGACATGCCAACCATTGGGCCATACATACGTCGTCTCATCCAGCATGTACAGCCACTCATTGTTTCGAACAGGGCTCCGCTTTCCCTCGTTCCTGCAGATCCTTTCCGCGGGGAACGGGAACAGCTCGTCCGGGGAAGTGGTGGGCTCGTATCAGCAATGCTCACTCTTGCAAATGCGACACATGCGATCTGGATTGCTGCTGCCCGAAATGAGCGTGACCGCATTCTCGCCTCACGTGCAGAGCCAGATGGGACAGCAACACTCCGTGCAGATGATGGAACACAGTACCGCGTGGGCTTCGTCGACATCGAGCACGAAGCGTATGACATGTACTACAACGTCATCAGCAACCCCCTTCTCTGGTTCATCCACCACTATCTCTGGGATCTCGCAAGGGAACCGCTTATCGATGCCTCCATCCATCGGGCCTGGACTGACGGCTACGAGCTTGTGAACAGAAAGT
>DAIDIX010000006.1 GCA_027451645.1 Candidatus Dormiibacterota bacterium
CCAGTCCCATAAATGCTCCACGTACATCGTCCCTCCAGAATGGAGCTCCCATGCCGCTGAGTGCAGGAATGAAGTGGCAGCCATTCGTATCATCCACAGCTGCAACAGCAGGAGCGACCTCGTCGTAGGAATCAATGAGCCCAAGACCATCCCGGAGCCACTTCAGCGCTGCACCAGTAGTGAAGATGCTTCCCTCCCGTGCATATGTCCGCACCCCCCCAATCTGCCACGCGACGGTATTAAGGAGTCCTGGTACAGGACTGGCACAGGTCGTGCCAATGTTTCCCAGCACAAATGATCCTGTTCCATAGGTATTCTTTGCCATGCCTGTCCTGACACATCCCTGCCCGAAGAGCGCTGCCTGCTGGTCGCCAGCTATGCCGGAAATTGGTATCGCATGTCCAGCGAAATGCCCGGGATCTGTTATGGCACGGCGTCCAGCACTGTCTCCCACTTCCGGGAGTGCAGCCAGTGGAACGCCAAAGAGGGAGGCAAGTTCCGGGGAGTAGCTTCCGAGCGTGATGTCGTAGAGGAGCGTTCTGCTTGCATTCGAGGCATCTGTAAGTGCAGCACGTCCTCCTGTGAGCACTGCAGTGATGAAGCTGTCAACAGTTCCGAAGACAATCTCGCCAGACTCGGCCCTGTTCCGGAGATGCGGATCATTCCTGAGCATCCACTCGATTTTTGTTCCAGAGAAGTATGGATCGATGAGCAGACCTGTCCGCTCCCGGAGCACATCCTCCTCACCACGTGCACGGTGCTCATTGCAGATCTCTGCACTTCGCTTGCACTGCCAGACGATGGCTGGTCCTGCTGGCGTTGCATCGTTGCGGTGAAAGGGAATGACTGTCTCACGCTGGTTGGTGATGCCGATACATGCAGGTTCTGTCCCCATGTCATCGATCACCTGGAGCATGAGATGGATCGACACATCCGCGAGTTCCTGCGGGTCCTGTTCCACCCAGCCACTCCGTGGATACTGGATGCCAACTTCCCTGTACAGGGTTCTGAGGATGGTGCCGTCAGGAGCGACAGCTGCAGCAGTGGTGCCTGACGTTCCCTGGTCGATGGCAAGTGCCCATGGATCCTGTGCAGTCATGGAGATACTGTACCGTCGAAAGCCATCCCTGCACACCCCTGCATCCCAAGCAGGACATGCCCATCAGTCGAGACCGATATCCCTTGCCTGCGTCCTGCCTTGCCTCTGGGAAACTGTCTTCTCCCGTGGAGTGCGGACCACCCGGATACCGTGCGGACTGAATGTTGGGGAAGCTGGGACCCTGGTGCATTCCCGCCTGTCGACAGCAGGATTGGGAAGGACACCTGAAGTGGCATTCACCTCTCGACGTGCTAGTGCTGCATCGAGCTTCTCAACACGGGACCGCAGTGGCGGATGATCCCGAACACCCCACGTCACTGCACGGAGAAAGCGGGTACGCCCTTCAACGATGGCACGGTTCATCTCAACCACTCGCGGAGCACATGCATTCCACACCCGGCCCAGGGTGGGATGGTGTGCAAGCTTCACACCAAGCTCGCTGCAGCGGAGACTGAGAGCACGAAGATCACGCTCTGTTACCTCGGCAATTGCCTGTGCCAGGTCATCGCGTCTTCCTGTCCTGACCTGGAGGCGTTCAGCTGCATCACGATCTGCCCGCAGTTCCTGATATCTCCCGAGTACTGACTGGCAGCATCGCATTCCTATGCCCCCTGCCAGCACTCCCAGGTACAGCGGACTTGCTGCAACACCAAGTGCTGCATGCACCATGCCAACAACATTGAACCCCCATTCTCCACCCCCTGCAATCCAGACTGGCATCCACATGAGGTACCTCCGTGAAGCATTCACTGCACCCTTCATGGCGCGCACTGAACCAAGAAGAACAGGATCACGGTGATGCTGTCGAACTGCCTCACGGTACACGAGCGCATGAAACTGCTGCTGCGGGAGATCTGCTGTCTCAAGAGGAACGAGAAGACGTACCCTGCCGCCCCTGATGCGGACGCTCCTCAGCATTCCACGTCCAGGATGGACATATACCTCGGGTTCCCGGACCCCTGTATCCTGCCAGATTTTCTGCACTGCATCGCGGATCTCACGGGTGCGTGCTGAAGGTACTGGTTCTCCCCGAGCACCAAGCCTCTCACGGTGCAGGCGTAGGGCATGTGCAGCACAGACATAGCCGAGCGACCATGCAACAAATGCAGGCAGAGCTCCCACAAAGCATCCTGCACCCATGAACAGCAGGCCAGCTGCAGCAGCACCGATCTTCCGCCTGCGGTAGTGCTGGCGAAGCTGTTCCTGTGCATCATTTTCCCGCAGTTCGGAAGCTGACCTTCTCTCCGGCTGGGCTGGTACTGGCATCATATGGAACGGATAGTACGTGAAGGGAAGGGACATGAGGGGCCCAGTACGCACAGCGAATACTGCTATGCTCGATGCTGAACCGTGGAGGGGAATTCATGTGGAAGCGCCGTCGGGAGATGCTTCAGCATCTCTCAGATGCATCCTACTGGCTCGGATCTGATGCATCACAACGTGTTGCAGCTGGCGATTCGGAAGAAATCCTGAAGAAGCTCCTCCGCTGGCAGAAGGTAATTGGAAAGCCTGGCTCTCCCATTCCCAAAATCGTTGAGAATGCTCTTTCCCCAGCACCTGCACGCATGCTGGAAGAGATTGCAGCGACACGAGACCGTGTTGCTGACACGATTGCTGTTGTTGCACGGATCCATGGCGTGACTGCTCCGATGACACTCTCCCGACATTGGGGTGATCTCACCTATCCTGAGATGCAGCGTGCACTGGACTTCTCCCGGTTTGCAGAGCGGACGGGAAAGGGCAGAGAGTGCTCAGTCGACTACTCTGGCGAGGAGCCCACACGGCTTCTTGGCAATTATGGATTCAGCGGATACCTCACGATCCGGATCACGGGAACCCAGTTTGCACTTGAGGAGTTCATGCACACTGCGCACTTGGTGCATCCTTCTGTCGCAAAGGATCTCGAGAGGCACTGCACTCCGTGGAGGAACAGGCACCCGCTCCCCCCATATCAGACAGCACTCACTGCTCTCGGGAACAGTCTCATTCCAGTCGAGCGCAATCTCCTGGGACCAGACAAGCTTACACACCAGGAGCTCATTGAAAAGGTCGAAGCGCACATTGCAGCACTCAGGGAGATCCAGGCATCCTTTCCACTGGACACAAAGCGCCAGGTTCCACGGATTTCTCCTCTTGGCGAATAGTCGGCCACATTCATCTGCCTGTCCCACACAGTAAGATGGATACTGCCCTCAGCTGCCGGGCTGGCGGAATGGTAGACGCGGTGGTCTCAAAAACCACTGGGTGCAAGCCCGTGAGAGTTCGAGTCTCTCGCCCGGCACCACGCATGCCTCAAATCATGTTCAGCTGATCCGCTCGAGCGTGACAGTGTCCGATGCCTTCAGTCCAAAGGCAACGATTCGATATGTCCTCGTCCCTGCACGGAATTCGCTGCCAGCTTCCAGCCAGTCCGTGCGGTTGGGAGGTGGTCCACTGCAGAACAGGCGACATGCGGGAATGTTTCCACGTCCATCATTGAAGTCATGCAGAAGGGTCGCCTGAATGGAGAGGCTCACTCCCTTCTCCACAGGCGTCGTTCCTGTAGGATGCAGGTCGAAGACATCCCCCACTGCAATGTCATCCATTCCAGGACCTCCAAGCTCATGTACCATCGTTTCGCAGCTCCCCGTAACTGACATGGTAGGCGAGTGTCCGCAGCTGATCGAAGGAAATCCAGTCTGAGGTGAACTCCATGCCATGCGGATTGGCAAGCTTCACCATCTGGTTGATGGGATCGTAGTCATACAGCCAGTAGGCATGCCGGCTGTCTTCCCTTGCAAGGAGTCCCACCTCCTGTGCCATGTTCTGGATGGAAAGCATCTCCTTTCTCTGCTCCCTGCGAAACTTCCGGGCCTCCAGTCTTGACATTCCCTCAGGGAGTGGAATGGCAGTTGAGCCATCGGGAACATGGATGGAGAACACTGTGGGAAGACCACACTCCAGCTGGTATTTGAAGAATCCCTCCATCTGGAAATCATCCCAGTCTTCCCTGCTCGGCATTTCTGAGGATCCAAAGGGTCTGTCAAGTATCCTTCCGATTGCCCACTCTGCCCACCCTCCATGACCGATATCCTCATAGCCATTTGGCAGCTCTGCTGCAATGGCCTTTTCGAAGAGCACTGGCCACAGAACACCACCATCGAGTGACGCATGTGTTCCCATCGTCATTTTTCGTCCCAACCGTGAGAACCGCACCTGGATTTCGGGAACACCCGTGTCGATGCGGTGCACACGTTCTGGCAGGTTGTTGGGACCACCAAGCCGCACATCGTAGACATGCGGAGCCACCTTCGTGATGCGCCTCTCAAGCTCATGAGGCTCGAGCGCAGCAGCCTGTGCAATGACAGCAATGGCCCAGCAGTCACCGATATACCCCTGCCGTACCTGTTCTGGTGCTGGAGGCCCATCGAAGGCAACGTCAACGTCAGGTGTCCTGTACCCGAGGCATTTCCAGGATTTCGCTCCCTTGAGCGGACTCACCATCTGGAGAGGCTGCGCCAGGGCATCGGGATTGAGTGCGGGAGTCATTGGGCTGCGTTCTGCTGCTGGTGCTGGAGCAGCAGTGTGGCTCCGCATGCGCCCAAGAATCTCGGATACCCGGCCAACCTCTTTCACCGTGAAATGGTGAAGCATGCCAGGACGGACACCCGGACGTTCTTCAAGCCTTCCACCCTTCTCTGGAGGATGGGAAGTTGCCCTCAATGCTGCAGCCTCGCGTTTCGGGCTCTGAACTCTGGGCTGCAGGGGAGAGGAATCAAGATCCATGCTTCATCATATGAAGGTTCCTGAAACGATGCTCTGCCCCGTGACGCATTTGTCACGATTCTGGAGTTCCTGCATGTCTCGTATGACACCTCTGCAGCCACATCATCGTTTCGCACTGTACTGTCCAGGGTAATGAGTACGACATGAGTACTTTGGAATCCTCATCAGTTCGTGCAGCAGATCCGCATGCCTCCCTGGCGCCCCATCTTTTCCAGCCCTTCACCCTGCGTGGAGTGCGGCTGCGGAACCGCATTGTCATGTCGCCCATGTGCATGTACTCGTGCACGAGGCGGGATGGCATGGCAAGCTCCTGGCACCTTGTCCACCTCGGCTCCCGGGCTGTGGGAGGAACTGGGCTCATCTTCACGGAAGCGACTGCAGTCACTCCAGAGGGACGCATATCGCCTGAGGATCTCGGAATCTGGAATGATGACCAGGCAGCTGCACTTCAACCGATCGTCGACTTCCTTTCCCGCCATGGTGCTGCAGCAGGAATCCAGCTCGCACATGCAGGACGGAAAGCGAGCACGCACCGTCCCTGGGACAGTGAACATGGCCAGGTTGCACTCCCCAACGGTGGATGGATTCCGCGTGGACCAAGTGCTCTCCCTTTCAGCTCACATGACAAGCCGCCAGAGGAGCTTTCTGAAGCGGAAATAGCCGAGGTGGTTGGAGCATTCCGGGCATCTGCACAGCGTGCTGTGGGGATCGGAATGGAGGTCATCGAAATTCATGCTGCGCATGGCTACCTCATCCACGAGTTCCTTTCTCCCCTTTCCAACCATCGGACTGATGCCTATGGGGGCTCGCGCGAGGGTCGCATGCGGCTCCTTCTCGAGGTAGTCGATGCAGTGCGGGCAGTACTCCCTGACCGCCTGCCACTTGCAGTTCGCATGAGCAGTACGGACTGGGTGGAGCCAGAAGGCTGGACGATAGAAGACACAGTGTCCACGGCACGTGTGCTCAGGGAACACGGTGTCGACCTTGTCGACTGCTCCTCCGGCGGCAATGTGCCGTCCCCAACGATCCCTCTTGGACCTGGCTACCAGGTACCATTTGCTGCCCAGGTACGGCAGGCGGCTGGTATCGCGACAGGTGCTGTGGGGCTCATCACGTCCGCACAGCAGGCTGAGGACATTATTGCTTCGGGAAGTGCAGATCTCGTATTCCTTGCCCGGGCACTCCTCCGAGACCCCTACTGGGCAAAGCATGCAGCGGAGAGTCTTGGTGGAGAGCTTCCCTGGGTCGAGCAGTATCTACGGGCAGATTCCGGCAGATAGTCAATCCGGAACAGACTCCCCATCCACTGGTTCCTCGATAGCAAGGATGTCAAGCCCCTCAATCCGGGGCATGGCAGACTGGCCAACGTAGGCCTGCATGCCACCAACGATTGTTGCCGTACTCCCGAGCAGGCGCTGTGCCTGAGCCTCACGAAGTGCCCAGGCCCTGGTCAGCTGTGCCCGTTCGCGGTTGATCTGCGTGATCATCTCCTGATATGTCTCGACCATGGACTCAACCTGCTGGACGAAGGCATGGCTTGTCACGTAGGCGAAGAGTGCATCCGCCTTGCTCCCCCGGTCAACTGCAAGGATTTTCTGCTGTCCAGCATCGATGATCCCCTTCCGGAGTAGCTGTGCGAGAACAAGAGCGGAACTTGGCTTTGCACACCACACGCCCTGCACCTGGACGATGTCTGCTTCTGAACCCTTTGGCAGCACCTCAGATATGAGCACAGCAATCTGGGAGCCAGCCTCCCGGAGATCCTCCTTGAGTTTTGCAATCCAGCCATCTGACCAGTTCCGAGTCCGTTTCAACTCCCATAGCAGCCGACCATACTCGACACCTGATGTGCCCTTCACGACCTGCACAATGTCTGCTCCACGCACACCTTTTGGCACAGGAAGGATGTCATCTTCCCGGAATGCAGTGCGCAGTGACTCCTCGAGATCAAGCTCAAGTATCTCGCCCTGCAGCTGCTGGGACCCCCGTGTTGCCTTTCTCTGCGCATCCTCAAGTGCAGTCTTGAGATCTGCAATCGTCTTGTCCCGGGAAGCGAGCTCAAGACGCTGCTTTTCCTGTGCTGCCTGTTCAGCCTGCTCCCGGATTTTCCCTTCCTCCTCCGCGAGTCTCTTCTGGATGGTAAGGGCAGCCTCATCCTTCTCCTTCCGGGCCTTCTGCAGTTCCTCCATGAGAGCACCCAGTTCCTTCCGGTACTTATCACGTGACGTTGCTGCTGCATCGAGCTCCCCCTTGAGCCGCATGCGGTCAGCTTCCTCTGCTGCAGCACGCTGCTGCTGTTCCATCTCGAGCCTGCTTCGGATCTTCTGGAGCGCTATCTCCTGCTGCAGTTCCGACTCTTTGGCGAGCCGTTCCTGCTCTGCAGCAAGAAGCCGTGCAAGCCGATCCTTCTCGCCAGCGAGCTTCGATGAGGATTCCTCCTCAAGCTCCTTCCGGAGTGCTGCAAGTGCAGCTTCCCTCCGCTCAGCCTCCTCTCTCCTGATCTCGGACTCTACCTGATCATGGAGTGCTTCACTGATCTCGATTGTCGAACCGCATTTCGGACAGACAATGGCATTCATGTCTCCCTCCCTCGATGATCATCGTGACATGTGGAGCAGCACTGACCGTCACTCGCCTGAATGGGATTCCTCAGCAACCCGGTACTGTGCCCTTCCGCGCATCTCGACTGCTTCGTCCACGTCCAGCACGATTTCGGGCTCACTCCGCTGAAATCCCTCGACAGAACCTGTCTCGCGTGCGCAGTAGCGGTCTGCCTCATCCCGGGCATGGCTGAGTGCCTCCTCTGGCGTGCGAGCCTGCCAGAGAGTTATGCGCTCGAATGTCTTTCCAGTGCTTCTGTGGGTATAGGCAATACGGACACTGAACCACTGTCCATATTCCGTCATGGGGTGAAACTCATCAATATTCACCATGATCCTTCCTCCATGCCGGTGACGCAGGGGGATGCGCCATCGGGACGTACCGCAACAATACCATGACTTCCGGGAAACTCCAAGAGTGCAGCACAATTTCCCTCGGACCCGATAGCATGGATCCATGGCTGTCCATGAATCCAGCTCCGTTGCAGGTCCGAGAGGTCCGCTCCCTCTTGAGATCTTCCGGAATGAGTCCACTGAGCCCCTGCCTGCTGTCATTGTCATCCACGACATCTTCGGCATGACTACGGATGTCCGCAGCCAGGCAGCCTGGCTTGCAGATAACGGCTTTCTCGCAGTGGTGCCCGATTTCTTTGCCTGGAGCAGCCGGATAGTATGCATCCAGAGTGCGATGCGGGATCTGCAGCGGAATTCTGGACGTCTCTTCGATGCAGTTGAGGCAGTCCGCAGCATGCTGAACACGCGCAGGGACTGCACTGGGCGCATCGGTGTCATCGGATTCTGCTTCGGCGGGAGCTTCGCCCTCCTCCTTGCACCCCGGGAAGGTTACCACGCAGTGAACGCGAACTACGGCATGCTCCCAAAGCACTACGAGTCCTTCTTCACTGGCTCCTGTCCCATTCTTGCGCTGTATGGCAGGAAGGACCGTTCCCTCCGGGGAGCTGCAGCGAAACTCGACGGTTCCCTCGCCCGGGCAGATGTTCCCCATACCGTTATCGAATACCCTGAGGCTGGCCATGGTTTCCTCAATGACCACGACCGATCTGAACATCCGCTCATCTTCGCAGTCATTGGGAGCCTGCTACCAGCTGGATTCCATGAACCATCTGCAGTTGATGCCCGCCCCAAGATCGTGAAATTCCTCCACGACTGCCTCGATGCATCTCCCGATCAGAGTGATTGACTGCGGGAACAGTGCGGCTTCGGTATACTCACTTCCATGGAACAGCTTCAGCGGTTTGTACTCGGCCTTGATCTTGATGGTACGTGTGCAGACTTTTATGGCCGGATGCGCGAGATCGCGTCTGAATGGACAGGCAGGACTGTCGAGGATCTCGCTATCGAACCTGACTGGAACATGCGGAACTGGGGTCTCCTTGATGGTGAGTACTCTCGTCTCCACCGGTTCGCAGTCGCCCAGCGGCAGCTCTTTGAGACCATGGAACCCCTTCCTGGAGCGCCCCAGGCGCTCAGGCGCCTTGCAACTGAGGGAATTCGCATACGCATCATCACCCACCGCCTCTTCATCCAGCATTTTCATGAGACTGCAGTTGCCCAGACTGTACGTTGGCTAGATCACAATGGCATACCCTACTGGGACCTCTGCTTCATGAGGGACAAGGGGGAAGTGGGTGCAGACCTCTATGTCGAAGATGCTCCTGACAACATTTCGTCACTCCGGTCTCTGGGACGAAATGTCCTCATCTTCCACAATGCAACAAATGCCCATCTCGAAAGCAGAAATGATGAGCGAGCTGAGAACTGGAACGAGGCAGAGCATATCATCCGGGACCACTACTACCGCTTCCTCGAAAAGCGGGACCTTGCACTGCCTGAAGCACCAGGAACAGAGCCATCCTGGGCCTAGTCACATCTCATCGTCCGTGAATGGCGACTCCAGCTGGCAGGGAGCCTCTATCTGACGAAGCTGAGATGCTGGTATCTGCCCATACTGTGATATCACCGATGCCCTTGACTCCATGCAGCTCGGCTGCCATCCACTTCTTCCGAGATTGCACTCTCGAATGCAGCGAGCAGGAAAGGGCAATTGTTCCTTCAGGAACAGCTGATGCGATCCTGCTTGCAAGATTCACATCGGGTCCGAAGTAATCTCCATTCTGCAGGAGAAGTTCTCCCCACGAAAGGCCCAACCTCACAGGAGGCAATCCTGGATTCGCACTGCATACGCTTCGAACACGCTCAGCACAGCACACAAGGTCATCAGGAGTGTCCGCAACAAACATCACACCATCCCCAATGAGCTTGATGAGACGACCACGCTCACTGCTGATGGCAAGAGAGACGGAATCCTCAAACTCCCTCGTGAGCATGGCCAGTGCAGCAAGTGATGCATCTGCTGCATACTTCGTGAAACCGGTGAGATCCGCAAACCCCACACCGAGTTCCATGTGCAGCAGTCCCCCCTGCCCAGCACGTGCTGGCAGGTCGAACCGTACAAGTGCTGCATGAAGCTGGCGTCTCCATGCATAGCCAAGGATGGACTCCATGCGTTCAACAATCCCGACAAGATCCATGTGCTGCAGTGCGCTTTCGTGCCCACGCTCGTGAAGGGCTGCAAAGCCAGCCTCAGCTATGCGTGCTGATGCAGTACCGATCAGCCGACCGAGCCGTATTGCCCCCTCAAGATCAATGACTCCCTCATCAATGAGGGTCTGCACAGTGTCAAGCGCTGCAAGATCATCAGGTGTGAAGAATGGAGTCGCATCTCCAACGTCTGGAAACCCGAGGGAATGCCAGAGCCGCTTTGCTGCAGCACGTTCCATGCCGCTTCTCGATGCAAGCGCACTTCCCGAAATTCGCTCTTCCTCTGGAAACAGCAGTGATGGCAGCATCTTCTGGCTGACTGAGCGTTCCATGTCGAATACCTTCCCCCACCTGCACCCCACTCACTGTCCCTATCGTACGAAATGGTTCCCATGCCTGGATGTGCCCAACTCGTGCTTGCCCAGGTACAGACAGCGGGGACAGGAAGTCCTGTCCCAGCTGGTGCATGCTGTAGTGAATCAGCAAGCCTATGCTGCGTGAGAAGTCGGCCTCTTCTGCTGCATCCGCATGGAGCTGTAGTGACGTCTCCAGATGAGACGGTAGATCTTCACACCACGCGGAATGGATCTGAGTCCCGGAATGAATGGAACAAACAGGAGCAGAAGGCTCAGCACCATCATGAGGCCCCAGACGAGTGCATCCGCATTGCTTGAGGAAGCGAAGGGCTGGATCTGGTACCACATGGTATAGAGCCAGAGCCATGCCTGCCCTGGATACGAGCCTGTCTCATTCATCATGCCCCACTGCTCACCAAGGAGGTGCCTGTTCTGCGCAATGTTCCCGAGGTAGGAACCATCAGCAAGGAAGAGCAGCACGTTCGTGTAGTCCGTCGTGTAGAACTGCTTCGAGGAGATGAGTGCTCCATCAAGCGCACCACTCTGAGCCATGGAAAGCAGGCCAGTCATCATTGTTCCGACTGGTCCATAGCTCCCCTTCGGTATGGACACCGATGTGCCATTTGCACTCCCTTTCTGTACAGCATCCTCAAAGGCTTTCATCCACGACTGCTGCTGTGCAGGCGATGCCTCCTTGAATGTGAGGAGTGCATCGTGTACTGCAGTCGTTCCCGGCAGGGTGGAGAGCGGCCTGATGACGAAGTCCTCAGCTGTATTTATGGGAAGAGTGACACCTGCAAGCTGCTCCAGGGAAACGGGGCCAATGTACTGGGAAGACCCGGTTGCGTGTGTATAGGGAGGTCCATAGCCTGCAGTTCCGCTTGTCCCATCAAGCTCAGTAATTGCTGTCTGCTCGAAGTCGAGTGGTGCGCTTGTTGCCCACTGCTGAAGGGTAATCGGATGGTCATCAGGAGAGGAAAAGATGACTGCAAAGATGACAGTGAGGATGACGACAGCAACGAAGGCTATCGTTACTTCCTTTATTAGGTCATACTTCCGATACGGACCCTTCCAGTCTGGTACATGGACATCTGGACGGAATTTCCGTCCAGGGGCTGGCATTCCAAGATCACTTGCTGCCATGGTCCGTTCCCTCCACTGATGCTGTTGATGTCATGGTCGATGGTCCGTCAGCAAACGGTGGCACAACGCCCCTGTGGCGGACAAGAAGAATGTGGATGCCAGCAATGATTCCGACGACCAGCGGCATGAGCACGATGTGCCACATGAGCATCTGGCCGAAATTCAGGACATTGAAGAACGATCCTGCTCCAGTAGCGTTGATGCCGTCCTTCGCCTGCGTTGAGATCCACTGCGAATCGAAGTTCTGCTGGCTGAGGTACCCCGTGAAGGCTGTGACAATCGAGGCCAGGAACGCCACTACTCCACTCATCCAGGTGAGTACCCTCTTCCCCCTCCATGCAGCCATGAAAAACTTTCCCCACAGGTGAATGACCATGAAGAAGAAGAAGAGTTCCACACTCCACAAGTGCAGGGAGTTCACGAAGTGGCCAACACCGGAGATGTGCCACCACGTTGGGCCCTGGAGGGCCAGTACGAATCCCGTGAGTATGACTACTGCGAGAGAAGCAAGTGTCAGAGCTCCAAACACATAGATCCACGAGGCAACGTATGATGGCTGGGAATCAGGGAGGAGCTTTTCCGGTGGCAGGGCCCGGACAGCAACCTTCCGGACACGTGTTGTCCACATCTTGCTGCCATCAGCACCAGCTGTCTTCACATGGGTGGGAGTTGCAGTGCTCATCATTCATCCTCCCCGTGTACAGGGAATGGAAGCAGGATCGCTGCAATGAACAGCAGCATCATGAGCACAATCACCAGGAGATTCGGCACAGAAATCTGTATGAATCCCCATTGAATGTAGTGGGGAGTGTTGTCCAGGTTGATGAGACCTGCTCCCACAATCGGTTGAAGCTGCATGGCTGAAGCCTCCTTCATGGTTCTGTGGCACTCTTTATATCAACCTAAGTGATTAAGGTTTATCTAAATGATACACAAAGCACCACAGGTGTATGCACTTGTCCGGACATTGTCACATCCGACTGCGAGTATACCTATACCGGAGCACTTCTGACGTAATGGGAATCGTTAGCGGTGTTTGTCTCTTCAATGTCTGCTCCCTTCCTGCAGGATGGAAGAAACGTCAGATCCACAGGTGAACCATATACCGTAGATGGAACTTGAAAGCCATTCAGTACCCCTGACGGAGCATCGGTCCCCGAAGTCTCCGGTCCTCCGTCCTGCCCTCCAGCACAGGAGTCTTCTCCGTCGTGCTGCAGTGGCGTGTGCCCTTGTGCTGGGATGCACAGCACTGCTCCAGGAAGCGCCCCAGAGTCCAGCGTATCCTGCTTCTGGACCTGGCATTGCACCTGCAGTGCAGCCCCTGTTCCGTTCCAACTGCCCGGATCCCTCGATTCTCCCAACCGGAAATTCGTTCCTGCTGAGCTGTACAGGCAGCACTTCAGGCGCATTCCCTCTCAGGGAAAGCACATCCCTCACGAACTGGCAGACAGTTCCCACTGCACACGCATTTCCGAAAGGCATGGCACCTGGATGGACAGCCCGTGGGTACTGGGCACCAGAGATCCACAGGATTGGCAGCCAGTACGTGCTGTACTACACAGCAGCCACAGCGACAAAGAAGCGGTGCATTGGTGTTGCTACTTCTCCACAGGCCACTGGACCGTATGCAGGGAACGGCATCCTTCAGTGCGGCATCGGTTCCGGAGCAATCGATCCATCTGTCCTTCGCACATCTGATGGCTCGCTGTACCTCTACTGGAAGTCCGATGGAAACTCTGATGGAAAGCCAACGGGAATCTACATGCAGCAGCTTGCAGCGGATGGTCTCGCCACCACTACCAAACCCGTTCTCGTACTTGGGGCAAACGAGCCCTGGACAGACGGAATCATCGAAGGTCCATCCGTTGTGGAGCATGATGGCTGGTTCTACCTCTTCTACAGCGGCAACCGCTTTGCGACGTCGTCCTATGCTGAGGGCGTTGCACGGGCACGAACACCAGCAGGGCCATTCGTCCCGGATCCAGCCAATCCTGTCCTCTCGAGCTCCAACAAGTGGTACGGGCCAGGCGGAGGCTCAGTTGTCGGGGCCAATGGAAAGTCGTACCTCGTGTACCATGCATTCCCCAGCGGCGAGTACCACGGCACACGATATCCCTTTCTCGTTCCCCTCACGTGGCAGATGGACAGCTGGCCTGCTGTCTCAGCCACATCTCCTGAAACCAAGTAGTTCAGATGTCCACGTGGAGTGTACGATGGGAGCCAGATGTCCCTCGCCTCACCTGCACTGACTGACTCCCCACGCACCCGGAAGGGACGCATCCCTGGGCCACCAGCAGCCCTCCTTGCAATCTGCGCAGTGGTAGATCTCATCGTCCTCGTTCCGATTGCGATAACGGTATACGATGCCTTGAAGGGCGGTGTTCCCCATGCTGCACATCTCCTTTCGACACGTGGCTCCTGGACCCTCATTGGAAATACAGTTGGTGTTGCGCTCATTGCAACACCGCTATGCGGCATCCTCGGCACAGTTGAGGCATGGCTCATTGAACGCACAGCCATCCCACTGAAAGCTGTGTGGTCCGTACTGCTCGTAGCCCCACTCACAATGCCTCTCTTTGTCACAAGCTACACCTGGGCCCATCTGGGTCCTCTCTTTCAGGGCGAGGTCGGCGCAATTGGAATCATCGTCGTCTCGTATTCACCACTCGTCTTCCTTCTCGTGAGTGCTGCACTCCGTGGACTCGATCCAGCTCTCGAGGAAGTCGCCCTGAGCATGGGATGGTCACCGGCCAGAACGTTTCTCACAGTTGTACTCCCACAGCTCTGGCCAGCACTCCTTGGCAGCATGCTTCTCGTAGGGCTCGATGCTCTCGTGGAATTTGATGCCTTTGTCGCACTCTCCTTCCAGACTGTGAGCACGACCATTTACGCCCAGTATCAGACGAGCTTCAGCAGCTCAGGAGCAGCAGTCCTCTCAACCTCCACCATCCTCTTCTGCATCATCCTCCTTGCAGGCGAACGGCTCTTCCGTGGCAACCGCAACTACACCCGGCTTGCCCAGGGAGCACAGCGTCCAGCAATCCTCCGGTTCAATGCCCGTACCCTTCCCATTCGGCTTGGGCTCCTCATCATTTTTGCTGGCATGGGAATTGTCCTTCCGCTCGCGACTCTCATCTACTGGTTCACATCAGGAAGCACACTTGCATTCAACCTTGCCTCTGCCAGTCTCGGTTCTCTCCCTGCAGCAACCCTCACCTCTCTTCTTCTTGGAATGGGAACTGCAGCCTTCACTGTGCTCCTCGCTTTTCCCGTTGCACTCCTCATAACTCGACACCCCACATTTCTCGCCAACGTGATGGAACGGACTGTCTTTCTTGCATTCGCACTCCCTGACCTTGTGGCAGCCATTGCCATCAGCAGTGGAGCAAGTGCTGCAGCTCCATGGCTGTATGAGACTGTCCCGCTCCTCATCTATGCCTACCTCATCCTCTACCTCCCGCTTGCAGTAGTGGCGATCCGCACATCGCTTGGCCAGATCGAGCCCCGCCTCGAGGAGGTGGCACGGACCCTTGGCAGCACGCCACTAGGTGTCATCCGCCGGATCGTCCTTCCCCTGTCTCGACCGGGTCTCGGCGCAGCAGCCGTGCTGGTCTTCGCGTTCGTTCTTGGTGACCTCTCCACTACCCAGGTACTCAGTCCACCAGGAATGACTACACTCGGCACGGAATTCTGGGCAAACAGCTCCACTGTTGCCTTCGCTGCAGCAGCACCCTTCGCACTGGTTCTCGCACTGCTTGCAGGCATTGCTGCCATCCTCCTCATGCGCTGGTTTGGAAAGCGGAGATAATGAATCCATGAGCGAGCTGCGCTGCACAGGACTGACGAAGAAATTTGGCACACGCGAGGTGCTCTCCAGCCTCGACCTCACTGTGCCCAATGAAAGCATCGTTGCAATCGTTGGACCCTCCGGGAGCGGCAAGACCACTCTCCTGCGCTCCATACTTGGCCTGGTCGCAATAGATGAGGGAACAATCCATCTTGGAGACCGTGAACTCTCAAATGGACATTCCCGACTCGTGCCACCGCACCGCCGCACCATCGGCTACGTGCCCCAGGAGGGAGCCCTCTTTCCCCACCTGACAGTCTTCGAGAATGTCGGATTCGGTCTTCCACGAGGCGAACGGAAGGATGTCACGCACATCGACAGGGTGCTTTCCATAGTTGGCCTGAACGCAAACTACCGGAACAGAAAACCGCACGAGCTGTCTGGAGGAGAACAGCGTCGTGTCGCGCTCGCACGCGCACTCGCCCCATCCCCATCATGTGTTGTCCTCGATGAACCGTTCACGGGGCTGGATGCCTCACTCCGCCAGACAACGCGTACTGCAGTTGCAGCAGCACTTCGCACATCCCATGCAACTGCAGTCTTCGTCACCCATGACCAGCAGGAGGCATTCTCTCTCGGGGACTACATCGGCATTCTGCGGAACGGCAGCATATGCCAGTTCGGCCCGCCTGAGGACGTGTACAGGGAACCTGCCGACCCTGACACAGCCCAGTTCCTCGGAGAGACGAACATTCTCAGTGGCACAGTGACCAGAAATCATGCCATGACTGCACTGGGAAAGCTTCCTGTGCTTGGCAGCCACGATGATGGTCCAGCACACATCCTCATCCGTCCAGAACAGCTCCATCTCCATGGCAGTGCACGTCCGGACGATAGCGACATGCAGGTACATGGACGCATCCTCTCGATCACCTTCTTCGGAGCACACTCCCTCATTTCCCTTGCTGTCAACGGCATCTATCCGAAGCAGATCATTGCCCAGCACCAGGGCCATGTTCCCTGGGATGAAGGTGAGCAGGTATTCATCTCGCTCACAGGTCGTGCAGCCTGCTATCCATCCCCGAAGCCGGCTCCCGCTGATCCAGAAACGGATGATGGGCGTACCAGTAATGATGACTCCTGAAGAAACCGTATCAATTTGGTAGGATTATCAGTGATGGCTGGTGCATTCTTCATTTTTCTGAGAGAGGGGGTTGAGGGCAGCCTCATTGTGGCAATCCTCCTCGCCTACCTCGCCAAGATTGGTCGCAGGGACCTCTTTCGCGATATCTACATTGGAGTTGCTTCTGCACTCGTGCTTGCTGGTGCAGTCGGCACCGTTCTGTATCTCACCGTTCGGACATATGCCAACACTGCAGGGCAGACCATTTTTGAAACTGTCACGTACATTCTTGCTGCAGCGATTCTCACGTATATGACTCTCTGGCTCCACCAGCATGCACGCTCTCTCTCCCAGGAGCTGCGGACACGGGTCAGCGTTGCCCTCGATGGCCGCCAGCGCCTTGGTCTGGGACTCCTTGCCTTCCAGGCCGTTGGCAGGGAAGGGCTTGAAACCATGGTGTTCACCCTTGCGCTCATCTTTGCCCAGGGGAGCAGCGGAATTGGCGTAGGCGGCCTTCTCGGACTTCTCCTCTCCTTTGCAATAGCGTTCATGATGTATCGTCTGGGAAAGCGTGTCAACCTAGGCAGGTTCTTCACCATTCTTGGTGTTCTCCTCACAGTGTTCGCTGCAGGCCTCCTTGCTGATGCCATCGAAAATCTCCAGCAGCTCGGCTGGATTCCGTTTCTTCATCAGGTCGTCTGGCATTCTGGACAGCTCATCAGCGAGAACAGTACATTCGGGGACATTCTCCACGTCTTCCTCGGATATGCCTCCTCTCCTTCCGTACTGCAGCTTGGGGTGTATCTTGTATATGTCGTCATCGTTGCGACCCTCCTCATCCGCACTCCCAAGCGCCGCCCCTCTAACGCTGCCTCCTAGGCAGTGGAGGCACTTATGTGGCATCGTCCAAGCGATCCCCCCTGCTTCTGACTGCATTCGCAGTGCTGGGCATGCTCCTTGCTGCATGCAACACGACAGGAAGTCCGGCAATAACGCTCTACAACGGACAGCACACTGAACTCACTGCTGCACTCTCTGACCGCTTCACGGCTGAGTCGCACATTGCAGTTGCAACTCGAAGCAATGATGGTGTCGTGCTCGCTGACCAGCTACTTTCCGAAGGGAGCCATTCTCCAGCAGATGTGTACTTCACAGAGAATTCGCCAGAACTCATGAATCTCGAGGAGCATCACCTCCTTGCAAAACTCCCTGCGAGCATTCTTCAGGAGGTTCCTGCAGGGGACAGCTCCCCGCAGGGAGAGTGGATAGGTGTGGCTCTCCGCGTGAGCTGCATGGTATACAACCCCTCGCTCATCGCAGCCAATGCACTTCCCCATTCACTGCTCGATATTGCTGCTCCGAAATGGAACGGGAAGATTGCCATTGCTCCAACGGACTCCGACTTCATTCCGCTTGTTGGTGCAATGCTCCATGCAGATGGTGCGGATACGACACGTTCCTGGCTTGCAGCAATGAAAACCAATGCACATCTCTACCAGGACGACGAGTCAGTGACAACAGCAGTAAATGATGGAGACGTGGCTATCGGCATCATCAACCAGTACTACTGGTACAGGCT